>JAUXNZ010000261.1 GCA_030682595.1 Rhodocyclaceae bacterium
GCGAAGCACGGGAAATTCGGCAACGTGGACGTCAAGCTCGGGTTGTTGATGATCTTGGGAACGGTCATCGGCATTGAGCTGGGGGCGACGCTCATCATGTGGCTGGAGAGAATCGGGCGCATCGGGCCCATTGTCAGGACGGTCTACGTCATCCTCCTGTTTGGCCTTGGCTTCTTCATGCTCTTCGAGTACATCAAGAATGCCCGTGGTGCTACCAAAGAAGGTGCCTCAGCCGATGTCGGCAAGTCAAAGCTGGCGCAACGGATGCAAAGCATCAATCTGCCGCCGATGATTCATCTCAAGGTCTCGGGTTTCAAAATATCCTTGTGGATCATTCTTGGCGTGGTGGCGTTTACCGGGTTTCTCGCTGGATTCCTGGGTGTCGGTGGCGGTTTTATTCGCATGCCCGCGCTCATGTATCTCATCGGCTCACCGACCAAGGTGGCGGTGGGCACCGATCTGTTCGAGGTGATGTTCTCCGGCGCCTATGGCGCTTTCTCCTATGCCATGAAGGGCCGGGTTGAGATACTTGCCGCCGTCATCATGCTGGTCGGCGCCGCCATCGGCGCCCAGATCGGCGCCACCGCAACGTTGTATGCGCGCGGCACGATCATTCGTCTCTATTTTGCCTACACCATGATCGCTGCAGGTGTCTCGGTCATCTTCAAGCACCTTTCCGAACAGAACAAGGATGTTTATCAGGCAGCCCTCAACGAATGGGCCAAGGCCACTTCGGGGTTGAGCGACAAGGTCGAGATCGGTCTCTGGCTGCACAACAACAAGGAAGCGGTCAAGCTGTGGCTGGTGCAACAGCCCGAGGCGATCCAACAGGCGCAAGCAATGGCCAAGATGTGGTCGACCTATTCGGGTGTTTTGATGCTGGGGTCGGCCTGCGGTCTGAGCGCAGTGATCATGTTCTGGCTGGTGCGCGGGGTATTGCGTCAACGCGCTGAAGCGCGCACTGAAGAAGTGGTGACGGCTGAAGTGGTCAAGGGACAAATGGTCATTGCCGCAAGCTGCCAGCCTGCCGATTTGCCGGCAATCAGAATGGGCGCCCAGATTGCGCATGGCATGGAGAGGCAAGTTGAACTGCTGGTTTGCGAAGAGGCGGGCGCTTGCGAAAACTACATCCAGGAGGGCAAGAAAATTCTGGAGCAATGTGGCATTGCACCGCAGCTTAAATTTGTCCAGGGTGCGCCTTACAAAGAAATTCTCGCTGGTTCCGCCGCCGCGCACATCCTGGTGATGGGTTCGCGGCCACTCAACCCCGCGCGGCCGAGTTTTTATCTGGGTGACAACACGACCAAGGTGGTGCGGAGGATGACTACCTCCACCCTGGTGGTGAAAAGTCGCGACCAGGTGCGCAGGCTGCTGCTCTGTCTGGATGTTCCGTATAGCCGCTCAACGGTAAACATGGCCAGGGAAGTCGCCCTGGCAACCGACGCAACGGTGGAGATGCTCTATGTTGCCGCGCTGCCGACGCTTTTCACCGCCTACACTGCCGAGATGCCCCCCGGCTTGGATCATCCCGCCGTGAAAGATTTCCTGTCGGAGTATTACGCGAAGGAACTGAAGGTCCTCGCCGGAATAAAAGACGAATTGTCCGCAGCCGGGGTGAAGGAGGTTTCGGTGAGGCTGCGGGAGGGGATCGTCGAAGAAGAAATTCTCAGGGAATCGGTGGAAGGCAATTTCGATCTGATTGTGCTGAAGGAGGGTTTCCTCAAGACCCCCTTCGGTTTGTTCCTTGGGCGGCTCTCCACCAGTGTGGCGGCTCACTCGTCACAGGCTTCCGTGCTAATCGTCAAGCGGTAAGAGCTGGTTTTCGCTCGGGCGCCTGACGAAATATCTGGTACGAGAACGTCACTAAAACGCGAGGTGGCGTCGCGGTTTATCAGCTCGGCGTTGTGTTCCGCACTGAGTTGGCTGTAAGAATCAGTCGGGTGATTTCGGCCGTGGAATGAATCTGTAGCTTTTCCATGGCGTTATGCCGATGCACTTGCACGGTTTTATCGCTGATGGAAAGCTTTTGGGCGATTGTCTTATTGCATTCGCCGGCGGCCAGGTACTCGGCAACCTCGCGCTCGCGGGCAGTGAGTGAATCAAGGCGGGTATTCGCAGCGAAAACCTGCTGCTGACCAATGCATTTCTTGATGCTGTGCCTGACCGAGCGGCCAACGACATCAAGCAATACGTGATCCTTGCAAGGTTTCTCCAGAAAGTCGAAGGCACCGCGTTTCATCGCCTGAACAGCCATCGGCAGGTCGCCATGTGCGGAGAGAAAAATGACGGGCAGGCAGAATTCCCGCGCCTCCAGAATCTGCTGGACCTCCATGCCGCCCATCAGTGGCATCTGGACATCCAGGAGCAGGCAACCCGGCACATGGCCATCGTACTGGTCGAGAAAATCCCGTCCCGATGCGAAAGGCAGGGTCCGCCAGCCGGCGGAATCAAGGAGGTAGACGAGCGAACGACGCATCGCATCGTCATCGTCAACGACATAAATAATGGCGTCTTGTTCATTCATGTGTGTGCTCCTCGGGTAGCCAAAAACTGGCGCAGACACCGTCGGTTTCCTTAACCAATGTAAGTGTGCCCCCATGTGACTCGATAATCCCTTTACTGAGCGGCAACCCGAGACCAAGGCCGTCCGCCTTGGTGGTAAAGAAAGGCTCGAAGAGGTGGGCAATGTGCTCATCCTTCAAGCTGCTTCCTTTGTCGCGTACCGAGACCTGGTATCCATGGTTAATGTAGGCAAGCGTTACCTCGACAGGTGACCGCCGGTTGCCTCGGGCTGATTGTGCGTCAAAGGCATTCTTCAAGAGGTTGAAGGTGACTTGCTGGATCTGGATCGGATCGGCCATGACGCGGGTATCCCCAAGCTTGTCCATGTCGCTCCAGTTGATGCGCGCCTCTGGATGGGCCACGCTGAACAGGTCGGCCGCTTCCTTGACGTAACTGGCCAGATTGACTGGCTGCATTGCGCTGGCGCCTTTTCTTGCGAAGTTACGAATCTTTTCTATGGTGGCGTCGGCGCGGGCGCTCTGCTGCACGATTTCCTGGCAGCCCTCTTGCAACGCGGCTGTCTCCAACCGGCCGGCAACGATGCGCCGATCCATGCCACGGGCAAAATTGGCGATCGCGGCCAAGGGCTGCCTGAGCTCATGGGCGATTGCGCTGGCCATGCCACCCAGAACTGCAAGCCGGCCGGCGTGGTCGAGGTCGTTTTGACGAGCCCGCATCGCTTCGGTCATGCGTTGTTTTTCTTCGTGCATCTGCTTCAGCTCGCGGGTCCGACGGGAAACGAGATAGTCAACGCGGACGGTATGGATGATCCAGATGAAGATCAGGATCACAGCAACCAGGAGCTCGATACGATAACGCCACACCAGAGCTTCCAGGGTTTCCTTCTGCAAGTTGGCGTAATGACCGATCTTGAGGTCGCGAAATAGTTCATCGACGACGGCGTAATGCGCCGGGGTCGTCCAGCGATAGCCTTCCGGAGTGCGCGGCATTTCCAGCAGAGCAACAGCTACTTTTCTGGAAAGCTCGGCGGAGGTGTGAGTCAGCGTAGCGAAGGGCCAATCCGGGTAAAGCCGCGAAGAAGTCTGACAGGGGAATCCCGGAATCTCCTTGGGAGACAGAACACGCAGATCCTGCGGGCGGATTTCCCCTCGCTCAATCATCTGTTCGAGCAGGCAGGTTTTGATGATTCCGGCATCGGCTTTCCCGTCCTGTACTGCAAGGGCAATTGTCTGAATAGGAAAGCCGATGAATTCCAGGCGACCCAGGTCACGCTCTGGTTCTATACCGGCCAGGACCAACTCGCGGGCAGCGATCTGGTAGCAGCAAAAGGCCTCCGAACTTGCAGCCAATAGGTGTTTTCCCTGCAGATCTGCCAGTTGGGTCAGTCCGGAATCTGCTCTCACCACAATCGCCGAACCCACGGCCAACGTTGGGGACAGCGCCAGCGGGGAATCGAGGGTCGCGATACGGGTAATTCCATTGCTGTACCCCAATTCGCTGTAATTCCCCGCGTTGGTGATGACAAAGTTCACGCTGCGGTCATGAACAGCTTGCCGCAGCTCGGGATGGTCGAGTCCGACGAGCACGAAGGATCGGCCGGGCATGCTGCGGTTGAGCCAGGCGAAGACAGGAGCCCATTCCTGCTCGGCAGATTCGATCCCCTTGTCCGCCAGAACTGCCACGCGAACCACTTCTTTGGTTTCCGCATTCGCCAGGCCGGCCGTCATGGCAAACATCACAAGCAGTAAGAAAATTTGGGGCATCGAATCCAGAGAGATCAAGAAATTCAAGGGATAGTGAATAGGCAGCTAACACACTACCATTCGTTTGTAAATAAGCCAATCAGCGTAGTCGAGTAAATGAACCGCCAATAGCAATGTCAGCGCACGGGGTGCATCATCGCCGCACTTTATGTATGGAAAAGTGGCCTCAATATATCAACGATAGGGGTAATCATGAAAACATTTCTAGTGGCTTCCGATGGTTCAACTGCTGCCGAAAAGGCAGTCGACTTCGCGGCGAATCGGGCCAAGCAGGAGCAGGCCCGTCTCGTCATCGTCAATGTATCCGAACCTTTCTGTCCCGTCGGAATTTCAGAACTGGACGTCAGTGTGTTTGATGACGCAATGAAAAAGGAATCCGCGGCCATCCTCGAAGCCGCGCTGGCCAGGGCGAAAGCTGCGGGTGTCACCGCCACCACGGTGCATGAAATCGGCGCGCCAGCGGAAGCCATCATCGCCATTGCCAAGCGCGAAAGCGCGGGCGAAATCTTCGTCGCCTCGCATGGTCGCCATGGCCTGGCGCGTGTTGCCATAGGCAGCATTTCCAGCCGGGTCGTCGAGTGGGCGCCCTGCACAGTTACGGTTGTCAAATAAGGGAGTAGGAATATGAGCGAACAATCAACCCAAGATGCATATGAAGCAAAAGCGAACGCGACATTTTCGGCCGAGCGCAAGGAGGACTTCTTTGTACTCGCCGTCGCCGCAATCGTGGTGGCACTGGTACTGACGGGGGCCATCGGGCCCGGTTTTTTCAAGTCCCTGTTCTTCTGATTCGGGAGATATAACATGAGCAGTGGTGGAATCGGTGTCGAATTCAGTCTGAAAAATCTCCCCAACATGTTGCCGGGGCTGATCCTGTGTGCGGTCTTCGGCTGGATGGCGCTCCAGTGGGATGCCACGATGAGCGGCTGGAACCGCGACTTCAAGGAGGCCGAAAAGGTATTGAAGGCGGTGAACGATGGCAAGGCTCCCGCGAGCTTTGCCGAGTACAAACAGAAGCACGCAGACAGCTTTGCCAAAAAGACGGAGGAATTCAAGGCCGCAGAGGCAGCGGCAAAAGCTGACCCGTCCGTCAAGGCGCCGAAGAAGCCGTCGAGGCCGGTCGTGCTCAAGGAAGCCGATTTCAATCAGGTCGCGCAAACCAAGTCAATTCCCGGCACGCTGAACTTTGGCAGCCTGATGATCTCCTTCCAGCTGACCTATGTCGCGATGTTGCTGCTGGTCGGCATGCTGATCCGCAACACCATCGGTTTGCCAGAAATCTTCAAGGCCGGCACGGTGGCCGCGCGGCCGCTGATCAAGCCGGGCATCATCATCCTCGGCGCCTATTACATGTGGACCGACGTGCTGAAGGTTGGGTTTTTCGGACTGGCGCTGGTGGTGGCCTTCGTCATGGGTACGCAGGTGCTCATCTCCTACTGGGGCAGGCGCGCCAAAGTTGACCCCGGTCTGGCCGGAGTGATGGGCGCCGGGGTTGGCGTCTGTGGTGTGTCGGCGGCCGTGGCGGTAGCGCCGGTGGTCAATGCCAAGCCGCGCGACTTCTTCTACGCCATTGGCACCATCCTGTTGTTCGGTACGGTTGGCCTATTCACCTTCCCGTATATCGGCAAGGCGCTCGGCATGAGCGATCCGGTATTCGGTGCCTGGGTCGGTACGGCCATCCTCAACACCGCACAGCTCGTCGCGGCAGCGTCCTGGTATAGCCACGAATCGTTGCTGACGGCCAACGTCATCAACATTGTGCGGGTCGGCTTCATTCCGCTGATCGTGCTGTGGGCGATCTACTTCTATGTCGTCAAGCCCGCGGTCGATGCGGGACATGAAGGCCAGAAGATCAACGTCTGGGAAGTTATCACGAGCAAGTTTCCAATCTTCGTGTTCGGCTTCTTCATCATGGTGACGATGAACGAAATGGGCTTCTTCACCCCCGAGCATCGCAGTATCCTGGCTGCCGACCTGCTGAAGCTCTTTTTCGCCCTCGGCTTCGCGGGCGTGGGCCTCAACATTGCCTTCGATGACCTGAAGAAAGCTGGCGGTTCCGCCTTTATGATCGGCGTGGTTTCGGCGACGCTCAAAGCTGTGCTGGCTGCGGTTGCCGTCATGGCCATCGGCGCAGAAGCCTTCAAGGTCAAGGGCTGATACATTCGTGCAACCTGAAAGCGGGGCATCTGCGGATGCCCCGCTTTTTTGTGGTTTTCGTTCCGGCATAATGTCAGCAAGCAAGCGCAACAGCATCTCATTAATACTTTGCCATCCCTTCATTCCTTGCCATGACCTTTACCAGAATTCTGCTGTGCATTGATGGTGAGCCGCACACCGAGGCGGCTATTAATCTGGCCCTCGATGTGGCTAGAGTGCATCAGTCGGCGCTCGATGCGCTCTATGTGATTGACCCCTATTTGAAAAAGTTTACCGATGAAATCTACGCCATAAATCGGGATGAATGCCGGGCCCATCTTGACCGCAGTCTGGCTGCCGAGGGCGAGACTGCCTTGGATCTGTTGCTTGCCCGTGCGACGGTGGCGGATCTACCCGTTGGACGTCTGCTGGAAAGCGGTCCGCCCGAAGAGGTGATTCCCCGGTTGGTGATCGCCGGCGGTTACGATCTGGTGGTGTTGGGCGGCAAACGCTTCAATGGCCGCTACGAACGCTGGTCTTCCCGCGATTTGCCCGGTCGGCTGGATGGCAAGTTCCCCGTACCGGTAATGCTGGTTCGTGTCTGAATATCATTTTGAGCGCAGCCGCCTGGTTGCCGCCCCGCCGGAATTGATGGCGCAGTTTTTCATGGACGGAGTGGCGTGGTATCGCCTTAATCCGGAATGGGAAGTGCTGGCGATAGAAAAAACGGGCGATGGCGACAAGCTGAAGGTGCGCTACGAGCGTAGCGAGCAGGAAGCAGAATATTGTCGCCGTCCCGCCAGCGCCGACTTTCAGCGGGGGCGGGACGCCCAACAATCCGCCAGCGCCGACTTTTGCGCCACGGGCGGGGTGGTTGAGTTCGTTGGTGAGACATCCCGGACCATCACGCTGACCTGGAATCGGCAGGAGGGCGGGCTGACGCGCCTTGACTACCGCGAGACCTTTGCCGAACCGCCCGAAAGCGGGCGTCTGGCGGAGCTCAATCTCTGGCTCGATGCGGCCGGCGGCTATCTGACCCTGGCCGCGCGGACCGACCGCAAGGCGCTCCTGGGACGCTGGCTGCTCGACCGCTTCTGGCTGCGCATGAGCCCCATGTCACGCCGCATCTCGCTGATCATTGTCGGCATGGAAGCCCTGGCGCTGCTGCTGTTTATTGCGGTTCTGCTGATCTATCGGTTCATCGGCTGAGCGCTGACCGCCCGTGCCGTGGCCTACAGCGGGCCATCCGCCTCTTTGCAGGCAATGATGATCTTCTCGACCAGCTCGTCGAGTTCTATCGGCTTTAAGCAGTAATCGCTGGCGCCGTGTTCAAGGCCCATGATGCTCGCCTGCAGCGAGGCGTGTCCCGTCAGCATGAGCACGGGTAGCCGAGGCGCCTGCCGTTTGATCCGGCTCAGGCATTCCATGCCGTCGGCGTCGGACAGCATCACATCGAGAACCACCACGTCCGGCCAACCGTCGCTGACCTCGGGCATGGCGTCACGGCAGCGCGTGGCCGTCTTCACCTCGAAGCCCCGACGCTGGAGCCGTCGCGAGGTGGTTTCGAGGAAATCTTCTTCGTCGTCAACCAATAAAATATTCTTGGGTTGTTTCATGTTCCGTCAATTTTGAGTCGAAATGCTTATCGTCAGACTAATGGGCCACGATATTATTTTAATGCACTGTTAAATTGGAATATTCTAACATTCCGCCTCCCAAAATTGCACTCGCGACCAGGCAATGTCAGCTGAAGATTTGCACCCAATCGATCCGCCTCCATTTTGCTCGGTGCGCGAGGGTGAAGTCTATTACGCCCGCCAGAAATATCTGTTTGCGTTGGTATTCGTTGTGGTTGCCATCGTCCCGCTGCTGATCCTGAACTACAACACTGCCAGTTTCTATCGTGCTTCCTGGATCGAGAAAACCTCCGTCGAGCTCTCTACCCTGGCCGGCGACCGCCGGGAGTTGATCGATCACTTTCTGGCGGCGCAGGAAGATCAGCTTGCCGGCTTTCTGTCGCTTTATGCTCCCGAGGCGCTACGCGAAGGCAAGCGACTGGAGGCGTTGTTTACCGCCATGAATCGCAGCGGCGTGATCACCGACCTCGGCGTTATCGACCGTCACGGCAATCACCTGGCCTACCACGGACCCTACGAGAAGGAACTGGCCGGCAGGAACTACGCCAATGCCGAGTGGTTTGCCGAGGTGATGCAGAGCGGGCGCTACGCCAGCGATGTGTTTAGCGGTTATCGCAAGGTGCCGCACTTCATCGTCGCCGTGGCAGACCCCACCCGCACAGGGATTTTGCGCGCGACCATCAATTCGACGCTTTTCAACAGCCTGGTGGAAAGCGCCAATGTCGGGCCGGATGGCGATGCCTTTATCGTCAACCGGCGCGGCGAACTCCAGACCCCAAGCCGCCTCGGTCGCACTGCGGTGACACCGGAGGAACTCGCACGTTTTGCCGCCCTGGAGGCGTCGGGCGGCCGGGCGAAGCAACATGCGCCAGGCGAGCGGATTTATGGCGTCGCCGCGGCGAATGGCGGGCAATGGCTGCTGGTGCTCGAAACCAACGTCGCCGCTTCGCTTGCTTCCTACGACAAGGCGCGGCGCCGCGATTCCGCGCTAGTGGCGTTTGCCGCCGCGCTGATCATCCTGGTTGCGGTGCTGCTGACGCACTCCATGGTGGGCCGGCTGGCCCGGGCCGAGCGCGAACGCAGCTTGCTGACGAATCAGGTGCGCGAAGTCGAGAAGCTGGCCCTGATCGGCCGCCTGTCGGCCAGCGTGGCCCATGAAGTCAATAATCCCCTGCAGATCATCACCGATCAGGCGGGTCTGATCGACGAATTGATGGAAGAGGAAAACCCGGCCAACATCACCCATTTTGACGATTACCGCCAGGCCATCGGCAAGATCAGGAAGCAGGTCGGGCGCACCAGCACGATCACCCATCGGCTGCTCGGTTTTTCCCGCGCGCAGGACAATGTACTGTCGGATACCGACATCAATCAGGCCGTGGAAGAAACGACGGCACTGCTCGAGCACGAGGCCCAGCGCCAGCGGATTGCCATTATCCGACGTTACCAGGACGACTTACCCAAGGTGCACACCGATGCCGGCCAGTTCCAGCAGGTCGTCCTGAACATCCTGCATAACGCCCTGGATGCGATCGGTAACGACGGTACGATCGAAATCACCAGCCGCCGGGTCGGCGCGCGCATCGTCGTGGACTTCGCGGATAGCGGCCCCGGCCTGACGCCCGAGGTGCTGGGGCACCTGTACGACCCGTTTTTTACCACCAAGCCCAAGGGCAAGGGCACCGGGCTCGGCCTGTTCGTCTCGCGCGACATCATGGCGCGGCTCGGCGGCGAACTGACCGTGGCCAACCGCGCGGCGGGCGGCGCGGTGTTCTCGGTGCATCTGCCTGAACATCACACAACGATTAACCAAGAGGAGGCGTGACAATGAAGGTGCTACGGGAGTTTTATGATTTGATGATGCTGGGCGCGAGAAGTTACGCGAAGTGGGATATCGACACTTCGCAACGCATCCTCCATGACCGCCGTCGCATGGCAATCCTGGGCTTGCTGATGCTGCCCATTTTGCTGATCGGCGTGGCCTTTGCCGACCAGGTGGGTGAAGCGCTGCCCAGCATGCTCGGCAGCAAGCAGGCCTACGGCCCGGCCTACTACACCACGACGATCTTCCTGGCTTCAATTGCGGTCGGCGTCGTCGCCGGCCTGATCACCGGTTGCATCGGCGCTGGCGGCGGTTTCATCATCGCGCCGGCCCTGATGAGCGCGGGCGTCAAGGGCATCCTGGCCGTGGGCACCGATCTCTTCCACATCTTCGCCAAGGCCATCATGGGCAGCGTGCTGCATCGCAAGCTCGGCAATATTTCGGTCTCGCTGGCGGTCACCTTCCTGATTGGCTCCATCGCCGGCGCCACGCTGGGGGGCTACATCAACCGCACGCTTTACGAGCTGAATCCGGTGCTTTCCGACGCCTTCATCACGACGATCTACGTCTTTTTGCTGGGTTTCCTCGGCTTCTACGGCATGACCGATTATTTCCGGATGCGCAAGGCCGCCGCCGCGCCCGCGAAGCCGGTCCAGTCGAGCAAGGCCGCCAAGGCGGCCGGAGCGCCGAAGAAAGCTGTGGTGGTTGATGACATGACCGGCCTGGCCAAGAAGGTCCAGTCCGTCAATCTGCCGCCGATGATCCACTTCGACGAAGGCGTGGTGCCGGGCGGCCGCAAGGTTTCCGCGCACTTCCTCGTGGTCAGCGGCTTCATCGTCGGCATCGCGGCCGCCATCATGGGCGTGGGCGGTGGCTTTCTCACCTTCCCGATCTTCGTCTATGTGCTCGGCGTTTCCGCGTCCACGACGGTGGGCACGGACATTCTGCAAATCGTATTCACCGCGGGTTACGCCGGCATCGGCCAATACGCCATCTACGGCTTCATTTTCTACACCCTGGCGATGGGCATGTTGCTGGGCTCCTTGTTCGGCATCCAGATCGGCACCCTGGTCACCAAGGTGGTTTCCGGTGTAACCATCCGCGGCTTCTTCGCCCTGGCGGTGATGTCCGCCTTCGTCAACCGGATTTTCGCCCTGCCGAGCAAGCTCGCCAGCATGGGTTACATCCCGATGACCGAGGAGACCGGAAAACTTGTCGAGAATATCGGCATCGGCATCTTCTTCATTGCCCTCGGCAGTTTCACGGTCTGGGTGTTCTGGACCTTCTTTGCCAACATCAAAACACTCAAGCGGGAGGACTGATCATGATTCACGACAAAAGAGAATTCGGTATTGGACTCGCCCTCCTGACGGGCTTTTTCATCGTCCTGTTCGCGATCTTCAGCCCCGTGCTCGAAGGTGGCAAGAACACCATCGACTATCTGGACGGCGTCTTCAACTCCATCTCCAAGAACTCGGCCTATTACATTCCCGATCTGGCCGAAAAGGCCAAGCAGCATGAAGGCAAGGCCGTTACGCTGAGCATCAAGGCGGCGGACGACGGTCAAACCGAGCGGATGAACAAGTTGTTCACGGCGGCCGGTGCCAGCGTGGTTGCCGAGGGGGGGCAGTTGACCGTAACCGGCGACATGGGCCAACTGCTCAGTGGGGCGCTGGCCGATGCCGACCTCATGTTCAACAACGAGGGCGCCAAGCTGACGGATAAGTACGGGGTCGAGCCCAAGCGTGCGCTGTATGACTGGCACCGCGCCCTCTCCACGATGGGCAAGGAACTGGACAAGCAGAGCAAATTCGCCGAGAGCAAGACCGTGCGCGATGTGCAGACCAAGGGCGTCGAGCCCGCGTATAACTATTTCGGGATCAAGGCGATTCCCATGAGCAACATGCTCTGGGTGGTTCTGGCATCCTTGGTGGGTTATGTGGTTTACACGATCTGGTATGGCTACGCTATCCTCTTCATGTTTGAAGGCTGGGGACTCAAGTTGGAACACTAAGCTTGGCACACTGAGTCCCGTTGGTGTTTTAGTTACGGCATAACGCCAGCCAACGCTGGCATTAGCCTTCACTGAAACTCCGTTTCCCGGGCCGGGGAGAGTGCTCTCCCCGGCCCGATTCATTTTCGGGTAGCCATGTTCAAGTTCCTTGCCAAACTGTTTCAGTCGCGCCCCCGGCTTGGTGCCGAAGAAATTCAGTCGGCCTTCCTGGAGCAGTTCCGCAACTTTCGCGCCCTGCTCACGGCCAACAACAACGCGCTCGAGCTGATGTCGTCGGCCGAAAACATGCTCCAATCAGGCAAGCCATTCGGCATGGCCTTCGTGCGCGGCGAGTTGACGGCGCTGACGGTGAACGTCTACAAAATGGTGCACAGCCTGACGGTGCTTTCCGACGGCCGCTATCGCGACCTTCACGACCGTTTCACGAGCATCACCGACGAGATCGAGGCCATCCTCTCGCGGCAGCCAGCGGTGGCGGGGACCGCGCTGGTGCTCGGTATCGACGACATCGACCGCCGCGCCGTCGATCAGGTCGGCGCGAAAATGGCCAACCTCGGCGAGATGAAAAAGCACCTCGGCCTGCGCGTTCCCGATGGCTTTGTGGTCACGGCCTCTGCCGCCCTGCATTTCATGGAGGTGAGTTACATTCAGGACGAGATCAACCGTCGCCTGAAGACGCTCGACATCGAGAACCTCGAAGCCCTCTACACGGTCAGTGCGGACATCCAGGATCTGATCAGGTCCACTCTGTTACCCGGGGATCTCGTGCGGGCGATTCGGCAACAGGTCGAGCTGCTCGTCGCACGGGCGGGGCGGCCGCTCACCTTCTCGATGCGTTCGAGCGCCCTCGGCGAGGATGGCATCCAGGGCTCCTTCGCCGGCCAATACCGTACCCGTCTGGGGGTGGGCGAGGCTGAGATCCCGCGGATCTACCGGGACATCCTGGCCGGCAAATATCAGAGCCAGGCCATCATCTACCATCAACAGCGCGGCTATCGGCACCAGGACGTGCTGATGTGCGTCGGTTGCCTGGTCATGGTCGACGCCAGTGCCAGCGGCGTGGCCTATTCGCGACCCGCCGGCGACCCGGAAGGGCCCTGGGTGATCATTCACGCCGCGGCAGGACTGGGCACCCAGATCGTGGACGGCAGTTCCGCCTACGACCTGCTGCAGGTCGCGCGCGATGCGCCGCACGACGTCACCTGGACTCACCTGGCTGATGCACCGGGTGGCAAGAGTTGTCTGACCGAAGCCGAGGCGCGCGAACTGGCGCGGGTGTCGCTACAGATAGAAAGTCATTTCGGAGCGCCGCAGGATATCGAGTGGGCGTTTGATCGTGACGGCAAGCTATTCATTCTCCAGGCGCGGCCCCTCGATGCGGTGGCGGGTCCGGGCCCGGGTGGTGGCGGGCCGGAAGCAGAGCTGGAATTGGCGCCGGTGGCGGGGCAGCTCACGGATCAGACACCCATACTTTCGGGCGGTGTTACGGCCAGCCGGGGTACCGCCGCGGGTGAGGTGTTCAAGGTCAACTGCGCGCTCGACATTCTCGAGTTCCCGAAAGGCGCGGTGCTGGTGGTGGAGACGCCCTATCCGGAATGGGCCGTGCTGATAAACCGTGCGTCGGCCGTGGTGAGCGAAACCGGCCAGAGCGCCACCCATCTGGCCACCGTGGCGCGCGAGTTCGGCGTGCCGGCGCTGTTCGACCTGCCGGGCGCGACGGCCCGACTCGAAAATGGCCAGGCGATTACGGTGTGCGCCACGGCCCGTCGCGTCTATGAGGGGCGCATCGAAACCTTGCTGAAGGCCGCGCCGCCGCCGCCCAACCTCATGGCGGGCAGCCCGATTCACACGCTGCTCAAGGATGCGCTCACCCACATCACGCCGCTGCACCTGACCGCGCCGGACTCGCCGTTTTTCAAGGCGGGAAATTGTCAGACTCTGCACGACATCACCCGCTTCTGCCACGAAAAAGCCCTGGCGGAAATGTTCAATTTTGGCCGCCGTTATGGTTCGCGCGACAAATCGGCCAAGCAGTTATATGTGGTCGGCATGCCCTCCCAGTGGTGGGTGATCAATCTGAAGGACGGCTATCGGGAGGACACGGATCTGGCGAGCCCGTTCATCCGCATCGAGGACATTGTTTCCGAACCGATGTTGGCGATCTGGAAGGGCATGACGGCCGTGCCCTGGGAAGGGCCGCCGCCGGTCAGCCTGCGCGGCTTCGGCGCCATCATCGCGCAGTCGGCCATGAATCCGCAGATCGACCCGGCGGTGCGTTCGAGCATGGCCGGCCGCAACTACTTTTTGCTGTCGAAGAAATATTGCAATCTGAGCGTCCGGCTCGGCTATCACTTCGCCCTGGCCGAGGCCAACTTTTCGGAGTTGCTCACCGAGTCCTATGTGAATTTCCAGTTCCAGGGCGGCGCCGCCGACGAACGACGGCGGCGCCGGCGCGTGCGGCTCTTGGGCGAGATGCTGCGCGAGCTGGATTTCCGCGTCGACATCAAGGGCGATTCCCTCACGGCCCGCATCGAGAAGCGGCCGGTGCCCTACCTGAAGGAGCGGCTCGTGGTGCTGGGCTATCTGCTCATCCACACCCGTCAGGTGGACATGGTGATGGACGAGGAGGGCTT
>JAUXNZ010000264.1 GCA_030682595.1 Rhodocyclaceae bacterium
GCTGTCCGGTCTGGATCGCCGAATACATCTGGGCGATCTTGTTTTCGCGAATCAGGTTGCGGATCGCCGGGGTGCCGAGCATGATTTCATGCGCGGCGACGCGGCCGTTGCCATCCTTGGTCTTCAGCAGGGTTTGCGAAATGACGGCGCGCAAGGATTCGGAGAGCATCGCGCGCACCATTTCCTTTTCCGCCGCCGGAAAGACGTCGACGATCCGGTCGATGGTCTTGGCCGCCGACGAGGTGTGCAGGGTGCCGAACACCAGGTGGCCGGTCTCGGCGCCGGTCAGCGCAAGCCGGATGGTTTCCAGGTCGCGCATTTCACCAACCAGGATCACGTCCGGGTCTTCGCGCAGCGCCGAGCGCAGCGCGTTCGAAAACGACAGCGTGTGCGGGCCGACCTCGCGCTGGTTGATCAGGCATTTCTTCGATTCATGGACGAATTCGATCGGGTCTTCGACCGTCAGGATGTGGCCGTATTCGGTTTCGTTGATGTCGTCGACCATGGCGGCCAGCGTGGTCGACTTGCCCGAGCCGGTCGGCCCGGTTACCAGCACGATGCCACGCGGCTGGTTGGCGATGTCCTTGAAGATCTTCGGTGCGCCCAGCTGTTCGAGCGACAGTACCTTCGAGGGAATCGTCCGCATCACGGCCGCCGCGCCGCGGTTCTGCACATAGGCGTTGACGCGGAAGCGCGCCAGATTGGGCACGGCGAACGAAAAGTCGCACTCCAGGTTTTCTTCGTAGAACTTGCGCTGACCGTCGTTCATGATGTCATAGACCATGCTATGCACATCCTTGTGCTCCATCGGCGGCAGGTTGATGCGCCGGATGTCGCCATGCACGCGGATCATCGGCGGCAAGCCGGCGGACAGGTGCAGGTCGGACGCCTTGTTCTTGACGACGAAAGCGAGCAGTTCGGTGATGTCCATGGGCGGCTCCGGGAGTGGCTTGGGTATACTGAAGGTAAAGCCGCTCTATGATAACAATTCCCGCCAATCTGCATGTCGTAAATGCGCGCATCGCCGCCGCCTGCGTTGTTGCACGCCGCGATTCGTCCACGGTCACCCTGCTGGCGGTGTCGAAATCCTGGCCCGCCAGCGCGGTTCGCGCCGCCGCGGCCGCCGGCCAGCGCGCCTTTGGTGAAAGTTATGTGCAGGAAGCGCTGGCCAAGCAGGCCGAGCTTGCCGACCTCGCTTTGGAATGGCATTTCATCGGCCCCCTGCAAAGCAACAAGACCCGCCCGGTGGCCGAGCATTTCGCCTGGGTGCATTCGGTCGAGCGGCTGAAAATTGCCGAACGCCTCGCGGCGCAGCGACCGCCCGGCCTGCCGCCGCTGAATGTCTGCGTGCAGGTGAATGTGAGCGGCGAGGCGAGCAAGAGCGGTTGTGCGCCGGCAGCCGCGCCCGCCCTGTGCCGGGCCATCGCGACATTGCCCCGCTTGCGCTTGCGCGGCCTGATGGCGATTCCCGAACCCACCCGGGAGTCGGCGCTGGCCGATTCCACAACCCGGCGGCGTTTCGCCATGTTGCGCGAATTGCGTGACGCGCTGAATGCGGAAAGAGCGGAAGGCGTTGCACTCGACACACTGTCGATGGGCATGTCGGACGACATGGAAACAGCAATCATGGAAGGCGCGACCATCGTGCGCGTGGGAACAGCACTATTCGGCGAGAGGAAAAGCAAATGACCCCCATCCCCCCACCCCCCTTCCCGCGGAAGGGGGTGACGCAAGTTCGCGGGCTTGGCCCGCTCCGGTTCATTGACTCGCTGCCCCCTTGGGGCGGCCCGGCGGAGGCAGCATGAAGATCACCTTCATCGGCGGCGGCAACATGGCCACTGCCTTGATCGGCGGACTGAAAAAGCAGGGCTTCTCGGTCGCCGGCATCCAGGTCGTCGAACCCTTTGCCGAGGCGCGCGAACGGCTCACCGAGACTTTCGGCGTGCGCTGCACCGCAACCATCGACGCGGCGGCACTCAATTGCGAAGTACTGGTGCTGGCGGTCAAGCCGCAGCAGATGAAGGAGGCGCTGGCGGCGGCTTCCGGCAAGCTCACCGATCAACTGGTTATCAGCATCGCCGCCGGCCTGCGGCTCATCGACATCGGCCGCTGGCTGGGCGGACACACGCGAATGATCCGCGCCATGCCCAACACGCCGGCCCTGATCGGGGCCGGCATCACCGGCCTTTACGCCGCCACGACTGTCGACCGCGAGGAGCGCGGCATTGCGGAAAAAATCCTTGCCGCCGTCGGCCGCACGCTGTGGGTCGAGGATGAAGCATTGATGGATGTCGTCACCGCCGTTTCGGGCAGCGGCCCCGCCTACGTGTTCTATTTCATCGAGTCCCTGCAAAACGCCGGGGCGGCGCTGGGGCTGCCCCTGGATACCGCCCGTTTGCTGGCGGTCGAAACCTTTCTCGGCGCCGCGCGGCTGGCCGACGCCAGCAGCGACCCGGTGACTGTCTTGCGCGAGCGCGTCACCTCCAGGGGCGGCACCACCGCAGCCGCGCTTGACGCCTTTGCCGCGGCAGGCATTGCCGCCGCCATCGCCAAGGGCGTGGATGCCGCCGCCGCCCGCGGGCG
>JAUXNZ010000075.1 GCA_030682595.1 Rhodocyclaceae bacterium
TTCTTGAGCGCCTGGGCATCGGTGTTGCAGCAGATGAACTCCACGCCGCCGACGCCTTCCTTGATCATGTGTTCGACGGCATTGCCGCCGGCGCCGCCGACGCCGATCACCTTGATGATGGTGGTGTTGGGATCCCGATCAATGATTTCAAACATTTCGCCTCTCCTTGTTGCAAAAAATTAAAGATTTCTGGCAAACCAGGCGCGCATGCGCGTCATGGCCTGTCCCATCGTCATCGGGCCCTGGTCCTTGAGCCCGCGCTGTTTCTGCGCCACGCCTTCCATCAGCAAACCCATGGCGGATGCGTAGCGCGGGTTTTTCACGAAATCGCGCAGGTTACCGGCGTAGTGCGGCGTGCCGACCTTCACCGTGTTGTGGAAAATCTCCTCGCCGAGTTGGGTCATCCCCGGCATCTGCGCGGTGCCCCCGGTCAGCACGATGCCGGCGCGCAACAGGCGCGCATAGCCGCTTCTGACCAGTTCGTCCTGCACCTTCTGAAATATCTCTTCGACGCGTGGCTGGATGAAACCTGCCAAGGTCTGGCGCGATAGGCTGGTCGCCGGGCGCTCGCCGACGCCCGGCACTTCGAGCATCTCTTCCGGGTCGGCCAGTTGCTGCAGGGCGACCCCATACCGCAGCTTGATTTCCTCGGCGTCCTGCGTCGAGGTGCGCAGGGCGATGCCGATGTCGGCGGTGATCTGGTCGCCGGCAATGGAGATGACGGCGGTGTGGCGGATGGCGCCCTGACTGAAGACGGCGATGTCGGTGGTGCCACCGCCGATGTCGACCAGGCAGACGCCGACGTCCTTTTCGTCGTCGGTCAGCACCGCATTGCCCGAGGCGAGCGGTTGCAGCACCAGGTCGACCACCTCCAGCCCGCAGCGGCGCACGCACTTGACGATGTTCTGCACGGCGGTGACGGCGCCGGTGACCAGGTGCACCTTCACCTCCAGCCGCTTGGCATCCATGCCGATCGGCTCTTTCACGCCATCCTGGCCATCGACGATGAACTCCTGCACGAGGGTGTGCAGGATCTGGTCGTCGGCCGAGATCGGCGTGGCATTGGCGGCCTCGATGGCGCGCGCGACATCGAACTGCGTCACCTCCTTGTCGCGCACCACGGCCATGCCGTTGGAATCCTTGCTCTTGATGTGGCCGCCGGCGATGCCCGTGTAAACTTCGCGGACCTTGCAGCCGGCCATCATCTCCACTTCGGCGATGGCCTTCGAAATGCTGGCGACCGTCGCCTCGATATTCACCACCACCCCTTTTTTCAGGCCGCGCGTGTCCTGCGTGTCCTGCGTGCCGATGCCGAGGATAGCGAGTTGTCCTTCCGGGTTCAGTTCGGCGACGACGGCGACGATTTTCGACGTGCCGATGTCGAGGCCGACGATCAATTCGCGGTTTTTCTCTTTGCTCATAATCTGCGTCCCGCGGCTTCGCCGCGGAGCGGACTGTCACGCTCCAGGCTGCCCAAAACAAAACCACGCAACACCAGCCCATTGGGATAGCGCATGTCGGCCACGCGCACGGCGCCAACCTGCTGGCGTAGCGCGGGGTAATGGGTGACGAAGCGTTCCAGCCGTGCGCCGGTTTGCTCGCGGCTCTGGTCGCGTCCCAGTTCGACAGCCACGCCGTCATCGAGTTTGAGCTGCCAGGCGCGGCGCGGGGAGAGCGTGACACTGTCGAGGCGTCTGTCGATACTGGCCAGCACCCGGCTGAATTCGGCATAACGCCCCAGCACTTCGCGCGCACTGCCCGCGGGACCGTAGAGCTGTGGCAGTGCTGGCGCATCGGCGGGAAGCTCGGCGACAAAAACCTCACCGTGGGCGTTGACCAGACCCGGCTCGCCATTCAAGTGCCGCCAGCGCGCCACGGCTTCATTCTCTTCCAGGGTCAGCTTCAGACCATCCGGCCATTGGCGGCTCACGGCCGCCTTGCGCACCCAGGGCAGCTTTTCGAAAGCCGCGCGCGCCGCCTCCAGGTCGACGGTGAAGAAGTTGCCGTTCATGGCGCCGCGCGCCGCGTGCTCCAGTTGTTCCGGCGTTACCCGATGGAGCGCGGTGGTCAGCACCAGTTCGCGCAGCGGAAACACCGGCAGCCGCTGCAGCGCCGTCAGCCCGGCCCAGCCCAGCCCGGCCACCGCCAGCACGATCAACACATCGGCCAGTAGATTCATCAGCGCAGCCTGATGCCACAGGCCGCTGTCCCCCGTTCCCTGACCGCCGGCCATTGACTTACCCACAGCGTGCTCCCGCAAGAATTTTCAGCACCAGGGCGTCAAACGCAATCCCGGCGGCGCGGGCGGCCATCGGCACCAGCGAGTGCCCGGTCATGCCGGGAGCAGTATTCATTTCAAGCAGGCGGTAGCTGCCGTCGGCGGAGAGGATCAGGTCGGCGCGGCCCCAGCCGTGACAGTCGAGCGCGTCGAAGGCCGTCAGCACCGTCTTGCCGATGGCTGCTTCGACAGCGGCAGGTAGTCCGGCCGGGCAGTGGTAGTGCACGACATCGGTGAAATATTTATTTTGGTAATCGTAGCGGCCTTCCGGCGCCTCGTTCCGCACCAGCGGCAGCACTGCGCGCCCCAGCACGGCGGCGGTCAGTTCGATGCCGGCGACGAATTCCTCGGCCA
>JAUXNZ010000271.1 GCA_030682595.1 Rhodocyclaceae bacterium
CCGAACGTCGTGGGCGAAGAGCACTACGCCACGACCCGCAAGGTGCAGGCGACGCTCCAGCGCTACAAGGAATTGCGCGTCATCATCGCGATTCTGGGCATGGACGAACTGGCTCCGGAAGACAAGCTCACGGTGTCCCGCGCGCGGAAGATCCAACGCTTCCTGTCGCAGCCCTTCTTCGTCGCCGAGGTGTTTACCGGTTCTGCCGGCAAGTACGTCACGCTCAAGGAAACCATCAAGGGCTTCAAGATGATCGTCGAAGGCGAATGCGACCAGCTTCCCGAGCAGGCCTTCTACATGGTCGGCGGCATCGAGGAAGCCTTCGAGAAAGCCAAGACTCTCCAATAAGGGGACGTAATAAGGAGTCGATATGGCACTCACAGTTCACGTAGATGTTGTCAGCGCGGAAGAGTCGATCTTCTCGGGGCTGGCGGAGTTTGTCGTGCTACCCGGCGAAGCCGGCGAGCTCGGCATCCTGCCTGGCCACATGCCGCTGATGACGCGCATCAAGCCTGGCGCGGTGCGCCTCAAGCTGCCGAATCAGGAGCAGGAGGAGTTGATCTTTGTAGCGGGCGGCGTTCTTGAAGTCCAGCCGGGTTTGGTTACCGTGCTGGCCGATACCGCGATTCGCGGCAAGGACCTCGACGAGGCGAAGGCATCTGACGCCAAGAAGAAGGCCGAGGAAGCCATGGCCAACAAGAGCGCCGACATGGACTTTGCGCGCGCCCAGGCCGAGCTGGCCGAGGCGGTTGCCCAGCTGGCGGCGATCCAGAAGCTCCGCCGCAGGTAGAACGGCATCATTCGGTAGCACGCACAAGGGCAGCCATGGCTGCCCTTGTGTTTTCAGATGTGGCAAAGAGGCTCGGCACGTCTGGTCCGCGGAAATATCGGTGCGAGTCGTATTAAGATGGGCACGCACAGTCCAATTACGGGGGAATCATGAATATCTTTCCGATGGTGATGCTGGGGGTCGTCATTGCCGTTGCTGCGTATGGGGTGATGATCTACAACGGACTGGTGCAACTGAAGCATGCCGTCGCCAAGGCCTGGGCCAATATCGACGTGCTGCTCAAGCAACGCCATGACGAGCTACCCAAGCTTGTCGAGACCTGCAAGCAGTACAAGCAGTTCGAGCAGGAAACTCTGCAACGGGTGATCGAGGCCCGGTCCCGGGTGCAAACAGCGCGCGAAAACCAGAACATTCCGGCGCTGGGTCAGGCCGAAGGAGCGCTGCGGATGGGGCTTGGGCAGATATTCGCTGTTGCCGAAGCCTACCCCGAGCTGAGGGCCAACGAAAACTTCATGCAGCTGCAAGCCCGCATCACGGCTCTGGAAAATGCCATCGCCGACCGGCGTGAGCTTTACAACGAGTCTGTCAATATCAACAATGTTCGTATCGAACAGTTCCCCGACACCATTATCGCTGGCCTGTTTCGCTTTGGGGAAAAGCCGCTGCTCGTGTTTGCCAGTGCAGAAAAGGCCGACGTCGACATAAAAGCGTTGTTCGGCTGAAGCCTGCCGTTTAATGCTCGCTTCTCTGCGCCGCGGGTATGGCGACCTCGTCACCTCCGGTGGCCAGATTATCCTGCTGATCATCGGTTTCCAGACCGAGTCACGCTTGGGTATGTTCATTTGTGTGGCACTGATGGCGCCACTCAGCCTGATTGCCTGGATCTCCGCCTGGCGCCGTGCGCGCGCCGTGGCCGACACGCCGACATCGCGGGTCGCTTCGGCGGCGCAGGGCTATGCCGAATTGATCGGCATAGGCAAGCCGCTCGGGGGTCAGCCAGTGATCAGTCCGGCAAACCATCTGCCTTGCCTGTGGTATCGCTACCGGATTGAACGCCGCGACAGCGATAACAAATGGACCCTGGAAAGTCAGGGGGAGAGCGAGGCGTCTTTCATTCTCGATGATGGCTCCGGGGAGTGCTTGGTGGACCCGGTTGGCGCCGAGATGCTCGTCTCGAAAAAAGACCAATGGACACGGGGCGAGCGCCGTTTCACACAGTGGTTATTCATCGAGCGGCAGAAAATCTACGTACTCGGGCAATTCGTGACGCACGGTAGTGCAGACCTAGAGTTGAATGCCGCCGCTGACGTCAAGCACCTGCTGGCAGAGTGGAAAACGTTGCCCGGCGAACTCCTCAGTCGTTTTGACCTCAACCGGGATGGTGAGATTGACCTCAAGGAATGGGGCTTGGCCCGACTGCAGGCGAAGCGCGAGGTTGCCGCCAACCACCGCGTACTGCGCAACTCCAGCGAACTGCATGTGATGCGGCGCCCGCGGGATGGCCGCTTCTATTTGATATCGGACATCGACCCAGGCAAACTGGCGAGCAAGTACCGCTGGTGGTCATGGTTTCATATCGTGGTCTTTTTTGGTGCGCTGACTGCCTTGCCGCTGGTCTGGCGAATGGCGCCGTTCTGAGCGTACTTGCCGTGGAGTGGCGGCTGGAGCGTCGGCTGTATTAAAATTGGCGAGGTCAATTCTGGACTGGCAATGCGACATAACAAACAAATCAAGGAAAAGGTCGCCGCCCTCATCCGCGAAGGCAACACGCCGCTGCTTGAGTTGGCGCACGAGTATGGGGTGTCGACCAACACGCTGCGCACCTGGTTCAAGGATAGCGAAGCGCGCGCGCGCGCCCAGATCAGCGCCAAACGCGTCGCGACTTCTCTCTCGCGGGAAAAATACACCAGCGCCAGCCAGCGGCAGCGACTGCTGATGCACGCGCTGGAGCAAAGCCCGGCAACGATCATCGTCACCGATGCCGAGGGGAAGATCATCTACGCCAACCCGAAATTCGTCGCTACCACCGGCTACGCTGTCAGCGAGGCCGTTGGCCAGAACCCGCGCCTGCTCAAGTCCGGCGAAACCTCACCCGAGGCCTATTGTCAGCTCTGGAAAACGATCACCGCCGGCAAGGAGTGGCGCGGTACCTTTCATAACCGGCGCAAGGATGGCAGCCTGTACTGGGAGCGCGCTTCAATTTCCCCGGTAATCGATGCAGCGGGAAAGATTGCCAATTTCATGGCGGTAAAGGAGGACATCACCGAATACATGGAGGCCGAGGCGGCTCGCCGCAGAACTGCCGACAGTTTCGATAGCGTATTCGCAGCGCTGCCATTTGCCGTGCTGGTTGTCGATGCCGACGGGCATATCGTGCTTGCCAACAGCCGGGCCGAAACCCTGTTCTCCACACCCAGCCTTGCCGGGAAGCGAATGGACGCGCTGAATATGCGCTGGCTGGATGCGAATAACGTCGCCTTGGCGGCAGATGCACACCCGATGCGGAAAGTGCTCGAGTGCGCAGCGGATGGTTTGGAACTGCGCAGCCGACTGGGCCTGATCCCCCCGA
>JAUXNZ010000078.1 GCA_030682595.1 Rhodocyclaceae bacterium
CGAGCAGCTTGTAGCCGAGCCAGGGCGTGAAGATCACCGCCACGATCCATGAGGTCAACAACGCGATGGTCGTCACGGCGAAGATCGCGAAGGCGAACTCGCCGGCGCCCGACTTGGCAAAGCCCACCGGCGTGAAACCGGCCACCGTGATCAGCGTGCCGGTGAGCATGGGGAAAGCCGTCGAGGTATAGGCGAAGGTGGCGGCCTTGAACTTCTCCCAGCCCTGCTCGATCTTCACCACCATCATTTCCACGGCGATGATGGCGTCATCGACGAGCAGGCCCAGCGAGATGATCAGCGCGCCGAGAGAAATGCGGTGCAGGTCGATGCCGAAGAACTTCATCAGCAAAAAGGTCATCGCCAGCACCAGCGGGATCGACAGCGCCACTACCAGTCCGGTGCGCAAGCCCAGGGTGAGAAAGCTCACCGCCAGCACGATGGCGACCGCCTCGGCCAGCGTTTTCATGAACAGGTTGAGCGCGACCTGCGCGACGGCGGGCTGGTCGGCCACGGTGTCGACCGCCATGCCCAGCGGCAGTTCATTGGACAGGCGCAGGGTGGCGGCCCGCAGGTTCGCCCCCAGCTGGATGGCATTGCCACCCCTGGCCATCACCACGGCGATGCCGACGGCATCCTTGCCGCCCAGCCGCATCCGCGCGTTGGGCGGGTCGGCCAGGCCGCGCGTCACCGTGGCGATGTCGCCCAGGCGGAACTGGCGGCCGCCGACCGCCAGTGGCGTGGCGCGAATCTGCTCCACCGTGTCGAAACCGCCGGAGACGCGCAGCCGCACGCGGTCGGAAGCCGTCTCGACAAAACCCGCCGGGGCGACGGCGTTTTGCTTGGTCAGCGCCTCGGCCACCTGGGCGGGCGTGATCCCCAGCGCCGCGAGTCGCGGCGGCGCCACTTCGACGTAGATCTTTTCATCCTGCACGCCGAGCAAATCGACTTTTTTCACATCGGCCACGGCGCGCAACTCGCGCGCCATGCGCACCGCCTGCCGCCGCAGCTCGGCCGGGTCGTAGCCGTCGCCGGTCAGTGCGTAGATGTTCACATAGACGTCGCCGAACTCGTCATTCGGGAAAGGGCCCTGCACGCCGGCCGGCATCTGCTGCTTGATGTCGTCGAGTTTCTTCCTCACCTGGCGCCACGCCTCGGGTACTTCGGCCTTCGGCGTGTAGTCCTTGAGGAGGATGAACACCAGCGACTCGCCGGCGCGCGAGGCGGACTTGATTACATCGACATACGGCGTTTCCTGCAATTTCTTCTCGATGCGCTCGGTCAGCTCGGCCTCGACCGCGCTGGCCGTCGCGCCCGGCCACTGGGTGCGCACCACCATCACCTTGAAGGTGAAGTCGGGGTCTTCGGCGCGGCCGAGCTGGAAGAAGGCCAGCACGCCGCCGACCATCAGCACGATCATCAAATAGAGCACCATCGACGGGTGCTCGAGCGCCCATGCGGAGAGGTTGAGGTTTTTCATGGCGCGGCGATCCGCACCTTTTCGCCGGCAACGAGTTTGAAAGCACCGGCGGCGACGATCTGTTCGCCAGCGTGCAGGCCGTTTTTGAGCACCGCGCCGGCATCGCTGTAACGCTCGATTTCGACGACGCGCTGGCTGACCGTGTTGTCCTGACCGATGACCCAGACCGCTGCTCGCTCCCCCTGCTGGAGAATCGCGGCGAGCGGCACGACAATTTGCCCGGTTGCCTGGCGGGCGAAGCTCACTGTTGCTGTCAGCCCCAGTGGCAGGTCGGCCGGGGCGGCGACGAGCGTCACGCGCGCGGCGAAGGTGCGCGTCGCCGGATCGGCGGCCGGCGCCAGTTCGCGCAGCACCACCCGATAGGTCTTGTCGGTGCCGTCGGCCCACAGTTGCGCCGTCCCAATCGACGCAGAAGCGGCGCCGACATTCAGCCCGACAATATGCGCCTCGGGAATCGCAATCGCTACCTCGCGTTCGCCGTCACGGGCGACGCGGAACACGCCTTGTCCCGCGCCCACCACCTGGCCCGGCTCGGCCAGCACGGCAACCACCACGCCGGCAGTATCGGCGGTCAGCGTCGTGTAGCCCGCCTGGTTTTTCGCCAGTTGCGCCTGGGCGGTGGCGGATTGCGCGGTGCTGACTTTCGCGTCGAGCGCGGCCTGACTGACGAAATTTTTCGCTTTCAATTCCTGCGTGCGCTGCAATTCCGCCGCCGCCAGCGACCGATTGGCCTCGGCCTGTACCACCGTCAGTTGCGCATCGGCCGGATCGAGGCGCGCCAGCGCCTGGCCGGCTTTCACGCGCGCACCGGCATCGACCAGTCGCTCGGCAAGCTTGCCGCCGACCCGGAAACCCAGCGTCGATTCGATGCGCGCGCGCACCTCGCCGCTGTAGCGCTGCTCGTGCGCCGTCCCACCAGCGCCGACTTTCAGCGCCTTGACGAGTTTGGGGCCGCTGCTCGCGGCATCGGGCGGCGGCGCCTTTTCGCCACAGGCGACCAGCAGGGGAAGGGCGAACAGAATCAGGTATTTCATGGAACAGCTTTCCTCTGGCGCATGGCCATCCAGTACAACAAAGGAATCACGAACAGGGTCAGCACGGTGGAGATTGCCAGGCCCCAGACAATCGATTGCGCCACCGGCCCCCACAGCAGCGAATGGCCGGCCAGTCCGAAAGCCAGCGAGAACAGCCCGCCGATGGTGGTCACGGAGGTTATCAGGATCGGCACCACGCGCCGCCGCGCGGCATAGACCGCCGCGTGCAGCACGCTCATGCCGGCCTTGCGCCGTTCGTTGGCCGCGTCGATCAGCACGATGGCCGAATTCACCGCGATACCGGTCAGTGCGATCACGCCGTAGAGCGTGTAGAGCGACAACGGATTGCGCGAAAGCAGCAGGCCGAGCGCGACGCCGGTGAAGGCGAGCGGTACCGTGGCAAGGATCAGCAGCGGCTGGAAGTAGCTCTTGAACTGCGCGGCGAGGATCATGTAGATCAGGCCGACGCCGAGCAGGAACAGCCACGGCATCGCGGCGAGGCTTTCGCGGATGTCTTCCATCTCGCCGGAAAAGTCGATGCTCGTGTTCGGAAACTGTGCCGCCACCCGTTGCCAGCCGGCGGCGATCAGCCGGTTGGCTGTCAGGGTGTCGGTGACGGTCTTGTCGAGGTCGGCCTCGACGGTTGTCGCGCGCACCAGGTTGTAATGCTTGATTACGCCCTTGCCGATCTGCGTTTCGGCTTTCACCAGCGCGCCCAGTGTCGTTGTCTGCCCACCGGGCAAGGCCACGGGATCGTTGAGCAGGTCGAGGATGTCGTCGCCCACCGAACCATCGACACGATGTTTCGCGCGCACGCGGAGCTCCAGCTTTTCCCCGCGGTCGCGCGTCAGCGCGACGATTTCGCCGTCGACGGCCAGCCGCACCAGGCGCGCTACCTTGCCGGCATCCAGCCCCGCCGCGCGCAATGCCTCGCGGTCGAGTGCGAGCATCAGTTGCGGTCGGCCCGGAATGTCGTCATCGGTCACATCCTTGATGCCCGGTACGGATTGCACGACCCGCGCCAGCGCGTCGGCCGCCGCGCGCAGCTCGAGTGGATCGTCGCCGCGCACGCGCACGCGCACCGGCTTGGTGAGCGGCGGGCCGCCCGACAGCATCGTGAAGCTGACCTTGCCGGGGCTCGGCTGGGCTTCGATGTCGGCGCGCATCGCCGCGACGATTTCCGGCACGCCGCGCCCCCCCGTGCCGGGCTGCAGCGAGACCACCACCTGTCCATATGCCTCCCCATACAGGGGCTCGGTATCGGTGAACTTCACGCCGGCATAGGCCGCCGTATTGCGCGCCTCGCCTGGCTGGAGGTGTTGCAGCACGCGCGTCTCCAGTTGCCGCGCCGCCGCCAGGCTCTGCTCGATCGGCGCGCCCGCCGGCATATCGACGTTCACGTAGAACACGCGCAGCGGATCGAAGGCGAAGAACTGCACGCGCACCAGCCCGGTCGCCACCGCCGCACCCGCGCCGGCCAGCATCAGCAGCACGACGGCCAGCGAGAGCCGCGGCCGGCGCAACACGGCGATCAGCCAGCGGGAATATTTCACCCGCAGCAGATGGTTGAAGCGCGCCCGCCAGTCGTCGGTCACCGGCACCGCGCGACGACTCGTCGTCACCACATGCACCGGCAGGATCCAGTAGGCTTGGAGCAGGCTGATCGCCAGCGCCAGCGTGACGATGAAGGGAATGATGAACATGAACTTGCCGACGATGCCCGGCAGCAGCATCAGTGGCATGAAGGCGGCCATCGTTGTCAGCACCGAGGAGGTGACCGGCCCGAAGACTTCGCGCATCGCGTCGATGCTGGCTTCCAACGCCGCCCTGCCGCGCTGCATCTTGTAGTAGATCGTCTCGACCACCACTACCGCGTCATCGACCAGCATGCCCAGCGCGATCACCACGCCCAGCAACACGGAGATATTGAGCGTATGGCCAAGCGCGCCGAGCACGGCGAAGGTGCCCGCCAGCGAGAACGGAACGCCCAGCGCCACCAGCACGGCAATGCGCCCGCCGAGGAACAGCCAGCACATGGCCAGCACGACGCCCAGGCCGACCAGCGCATTCGCCTCCATGATGCGGATCGACTCGCGCGTCGGCGTGGTCTGGTCGTCGAGCAACTGCAACTGGATGCCTTCGCCGGCCAGCAGGGGATTTTTCGCGGCGATGAAGTCATTGATGCGCGCGATCAGGTCGAGCGTATTGATGCGATTCTTTTTGGTGATCGCCAGCATCACCGCGGGCTTGCCGTCATGGCTCGCCAGGCTGCCCGCCTTGGCGCGGGTGCGCGACACCTCGGCGACGCTGGCGAGCGGCGTCTGGTTGCGGCCCATCCCCGCACCCGCGACTGGAATCCGCGCGACCCGCTCGGGATCGACCTCCTGCCCGACCACCCGCACCAGCCAGGCAGCGCGATTCTCGCCCTGCCCGGTCTCGATCTTGCCGGCGAAGGTGTCGCGGAACCAGGCAAACAGCGCGTCGGCCACATCGCTGCCATTCAGGCCGCGATTCGCCAGCGCCGCCGGATCGAATTCGACCAGCAGCTCCGGGTCGCGCAGGCCGGTGGCAAACACCTGGTCGATGCCCGGCATGCGTTCGAAATCGTCACGCAGCTGGCGCGCCCGCAGGCGCAACACTTCATCGGCGGCCTGCCCGGTGACCAGCACCAGCGCGGTCGGGAAGCCGTTCGACGTGGTCACTTCGAGCACGCGCGGATCTTTCGTCTCGGCCGGCAACTCGTTCTTGGCCTTGTTCTGGATGTCGCGCCGCAGGTCATTGACACGCTTGTCGAACACGCGCTCGGGAATCTCGCGGAAACGCACCAGGATGTTCGACACGTTCTCGCGCGAGGAGGACGTCGAGAAGCGCACGTCGGCGACCCCCTTGATCGCGTCTTCCAGCGGCTTGGTCACGCGCTTTTCCACATCCTCGGCCGATGCGCCGGGCAGCACCGTGGTGATCATCACCCAGTTGAAGTTGATTTCCGGATCCTGCTCGCGCGGCATCGTCAGATAGGCGAACACGCCCATCACCAGCACCACCACGAAGGCGATGTTGGCGAGCGGGTGGTTTTCGAGCAGCTGCCTGTACAGTTTCATCGGGGGAGCTTCATTGCAGCGCGGCGCCCTCCTGCAGGGCGTGGCGGCCCTGCGTGACGATCCGCGTGTCGGGCGACAGGTCAAGCGGGGTCGGCCGGCCTTCCTGCGCCAGCGGCAGCACATGGAAGCGCGCCCGCCCGTCCGCCGCGACGAATAGGCCATGGCGCCCCTCACGCCGCACCAGCAAGTCCGCGGGCAGATGGGCCTGGCGGTCGCGCCAGACCAGCCGCCCTTCCGTGCCGGCCGTGGGCGGCGTGCCGACGAACAGCAGTCGTGCTTCGACGCTGCGCGATTCGCGATTCAGCGTCGGCGCGACACGCAGCAGCTTCAGTTCATGCTGGTCGCCCGTTGCCACGAAGGTTGGCGCGTCAGAAAGCTTCAGCGATTCAGCGTCGCGCGGCTGCAGTTGGGCAGCCACTTCCAGTTCGCGAGCGGATACCAGCGTGAGCAGAATTGCGCCCGGCGCGGCGAGTTCGCCGACCTGGCCGTTGCGGGTGCGCACCACGGCGTCGAAGGGCGCGCGCAGCGTATGCTTGTCGAGCACGCGCCGCGCGGTCTCGTGCTGGGCGGTGGCGGCGCGCTGGTCGGCAGCGGTGGCGGCCAGTTCCGTTTCGCGCAGTGTCAGCGCCTCGGCGGAGTAGAAGTTCTTTTCGCGCAGGACGCGGGCACGTTCGAATTGTGCCTTGGCCTGGGCATGCCGCGCCGCGGCCTGCGCCAGCGCGGCGGCGGCGCGTTCGAGCGCCAGCTCGGCATCGCGCGGGTCGAGGCGCGCAACGATCATGCCTTGCTTCACCGTCTGGCCGACATCGAGCGGCATGGTCAGGATCGTCGCCGCGACCTCGGCGGAAAGCCGGGCCTCGTTCTTGCCGACCACGGCGGCGGGCGCGCTGCGCTCGGGATACAGCGCCACGTCGGCGAGACGTTCCAGCTTGAAAGTCGGCGCTGGCAAGACGGCGGCGGGCGGTGGCGCTTCAGCGCCGCACCCCGCCAACAGCGCCAGCAGCAGCGGCGCAAACCAGCGCCCCAGGGCATATTTCGTCATGGCATCTTTCCGGAGTGTCAATCGCCGCGATTATCCAGTATCACCGCGACCTGCTGGCGTTCCGCATCGGCATACAGGGTCATGGTCCCCGGAGCAAGGTCGGCGACGAACACCGCGGTTGCCCAGCGCTGCGCGTCGGGCAGGATTTCGCCAAGGCGATTCGGCAGGCCGAGCAGCGCGGTTGCGTCGATGGCGTTATCCGGCCGCCCGGGAAACAGCGCGAAGTAGAGCATGTCCGCTTCGATCAGCTCATTGAGAAAGTGGGTGCCGAGCGACACATCGGGTATCAGGCTCTCGTGCATGCCGACGATCTCGCACAGCGCGGCGACATGATTGATCTCGCCGAAATTCACCGGCAGGCCCAGCCAGAGGTCGCGCGTGCCCCAGCGGCCCGGGCCGAGCATCAGCAGCGTGCGATCGGCACTGGCCTGGTTGATGCGGCCGACGATGCGGGTCACGGCGAGGCGATCCTCCTGGTTGAGTTGGCCATAGACCGCCGGCACGACATAGACCACCCGGTCGGGATTGATCACCCGGCTGGGACCGATCACCGCCCCGCGGGTATCGATCAGGTGCGGCACATCGGTGGGCGGATCGACCGAGACAACGCCCTCGACATTGCGCACCTGCAGCGGCCGGCATTGCAGGAGGTTGATGCGATAGGCGCCGTCGGGCATGACGTTGAGCGCGAACTCGATTTCCACCGGATACTCGTAGGCGGCGTGCAGGTGGCGCAGCATCTGGCGCATGTCGTCGATGAACGGCGTCGCCTCGATCAACCGGTCAAAGGTGAGGAAGGCTGGTTTGCCGGGTTCCTCGCGGGTGGTAAACAGCGCCAGCGGGAAATCCGGCTGGTCCCGCACCATTTCGGCGAAGAGCCCTGAAACCAGACGGTTTTCTTCAAGATCGAGCGCATCCATGCGCCGCTGGGCGTGGCGGGCGATGGCGCCAAAGCTGGTTTCCGGCCGCAATTCGGGCGCATTCAGCGCCACCAGGCGCGTGTAGTCGTCATCGGCGCGATCGACGGCGCGGGTGCCGAGGCCCGCCACCAGCCGGATCACGCCGGCCTTCATGTCGATGCGGGGATTCCATGGATAGGGGTTGATCGACAGGCCGACGCCGGCGGCATGCGGGTGGAAGTAGCGGCCGCCGGCCGTGCCCGAGACGCGCATGATCAGGAGCGCCATCTGCTCGTTTTCGCCGAGCAGGCCACGCCGTTCGCGGTAGCGCAACGCCGCTTCGCTCAGGGTGCTGGCATACACCTGGCGCACGGCGTCGAGCAGGGCGGCCAGGCGCGTTTCCCAGGGGCCGCGGTTGGGGCAGAAAACACTGTCATACTGGCCGGCAAAGG
>JAUXNZ010000277.1 GCA_030682595.1 Rhodocyclaceae bacterium
GTTCTACTACCTGGGGTAGACGGCGCTTGAATCTGCTCACCGGTCTTAATGAACCGCAACTCGCCGCCGTCACCCTGCCGCCCCGGCACGCCCTGATTCTCGCCGGGGCCGGTTCGGGCAAGACGCGCGTGCTGACGACGCGCATCGCCTGGCTGATTTCGACCGGCCAGGCCAGTCCGCAGGCCGTGCTCGCCGTCACCTTCACCAACAAGGCGGCGAAGGAAATGCTCACCCGACTGGCGGCGATGCTGCCGATCAATGTCAAGGGCATGTGGATCGGCACCTTTCATGGCCTGTGCAACCGCATGCTGCGGGCGCACTATCGCGATGCCGGCCTGCCACAGCTATTCCAGATTCTCGATTCCGCCGACCAGCTGTCGTCGGTCAAGCGCCTGCTCAAATCGCTTAACGTCGATGACGAGAAATTCCCGCCGCGCGAGCTGACCTGGTTCATCAACGCCCAGAAGGAAGCCGGACTGCGCGCCGCCGCCGTCGAGGCCTGGGACAATTTCACCAGGCAGCGCGTCGAGCTGTATGCCGCCTACGAGGCGCAATGCCAGAAGGAAGGCGTGGTCGATTTCGCCGAACTGCTGCTGCGCTGTTACGAACTGCTGGAACGCAACGAACCGTTACGCCGCCATTATCAGGAACGCTTCCGCCACATCCTCGTCGATGAATTCCAGGACACCAACAAACTCCAATACCGCTGGCTGAAGCTGCTGGCCGGAGAAAATGCCGCGCTGTTTTGCGTTGGCGATGATGATCAAAGCATCTATGCATTCAGGGGCGCCGACGTCGGCAACATGCGCGACTTCGAGCATGAGTTCCGGGTGGCGAACCTGATCCGCCTCGAACAGAATTACCGTTCGCACGGCAACATCCTCGATGCGGCGAACGCCATCATCAAGAACAACCCGCAGCGGCTCGGCAAGAACCTGTGGACTGAGGCCGGAGCCGGCGAGCCGCTGCGCGTGCATGAGTCCTACTCCGACGGCGACGAGGCGCGCTTCATTGTCGAGGAGGTCAAGGCGCTGGGCAACGATGGCCACGCCCGCGCCGAAATCGCCTTGCTCTACCGCAGCAACGCGCAAAGCCGCGCGCTCGAACATGCGCTGTTCAATGCCGGTATTTCCTATCGCGTGTATGGCGGGCTGCGCTTCTTCGAGCGCGCCGAGATCAAGCACGCACTGGCTTATTTGCGGCTGATCGCCAACGCCAACGACGACACGGCATTTTCCCGCGTGGTGAATTTTCCGACGCGTGGCATCGGCGCGCGCAGCATTGAACAACTATCCGACGCGGCGCGCGGCGCGCAGAGCAGCCTCTCCGCCGCCATCCCGCTGGTATCCGGCGCGGGCGGGGCGAAGCTGGCGGCTTTTGCCGGACTCATTGCCCGCCTACGCGAAGCCGCCCACCTGCCGCTGCCCGAACTGGTCGACCATGTCCTGGAGCTTTCAGGCTTGCGCACGCACTACCAGAACGAGAAGGAAGGCCGTGACCGGCTGGAAAACCTCGACGAACTCATCAACGCCGCCAGCAGCTTCATCGCCGAGGAGGGCGTGGTCGGCGCGGAGGGCGAGCTGTCGGCGGACCTGATCGCCTTTCTCACCCACGCCGCGCTGGAGGCCGGCGAGCACCAGGCCGGCGAAAGTGACGACGCCGTGCAACTGATGACCGTGCATTCGGCCAAGGGGCTGGAGTTCAACATCGTCTTCATCTGCGGGCTGGAAGAAGGCCTGTTCCCCCACGAGAATGCGCTGACCGAAGACCGGGGCCTCGAAGAGGAGCGCCGGCTGATGTATGTCGCCGTCACGCGCGCGCGCCAGCGGCTTTACCTCTGCCACGCGCAGACACGCATGCTGCACGGCCAGACGCGTTACAACCTGCCCTCACGCTTCCTCGACGAAATTCCTGCCGGCCTGCTGAAGTTTTTGACGGCACAAGCCGGCAAGGGCAGTTTTTCCCAGCCAGGCGCCGTCTCGCCAGCGCCGACTTTCAGTACGGCACCACGCAAAAATGACAGTGGCGGTTTCAGCATCGGTCAGAACGTGATGCACGCCAAGTTTGGTCTCGGCGTGATCATCAATGCCGAGGGCGGCGGCGCCGATGCGCGCGTGCAGATCAATTTCGGCAACGCCGGCGTGAAGTGGCTGGCGCTCTCCGTCGCCAAGCTCGATCCCGCCTGAGTCGCACTAAAAGTCGGCGCTGGCGGGACGGCGCAACAGCGTGAAATTCAACACCTTCCCCGAGAGGGGGAGGCTGGGAGGGGGCGGGCGTTCAATTTATCGAACAGCCGCTTGAACTCTTCGGTGAGTTTGTGCCGCGGGTCGAGATGGATCATCGGCTTTGCCTGCTGGTGCGATTCCTTGATTTTCACCGAGGCGGAGAGGAAGGGTTCGAGCACCGGCAGTCCCTCGTCGCGCAGTTCCTGCACCACCTGTTGCGGCAGGGTGGCGCGGGACTGGAACTGGTTGACGACGATGCCCTCCACCACCAGCGCCGCGTTATGGTCGGCGCGGATTTCGGCGACGTTGTCGAGCAGCGTGTACAGCGCGCGGCGCGCAAACTCGTCGCAATCGAAGGGAATCAGGCAGCGGTCGGCGGCGATCAGCGCCGAGCGCGTGTAAAAGTGCAGGGCCGGCGGCGTGTCGATCCAGATCTGGTCGAAATCCAGCGCATCCAGCGCCTCCTTCAGCTTGTAGATCTTGTAGCGCGATTCGAGCTTGCCCTGCAATTCTTCGAGGGCGGCATCGGCCGGCATGATGAACAGGTTGGCGAAGGGCGTGGCGTGGATGAAATCCTCGGTCGCCTTCGGCCGCAGCTTGAAATTGAGCATCTGGTCGAAGAACTCGGTCACCGTGGTTTCCAGCCCGTCGGCCCCCGCGCCAAGCAGGTAGCGGGTCGAGTTGGCCTGCGGATCGAGATCGACCACCAGCGTGCGTGAGCCCTTGCCACTCCTTGTCCCGCGGGCGGCCGCGATGGCAGCTAGGTTGCAGGTGATGGTGCTCTTGCCGACACCACCCTTCTGGTTGAAGACGACGCGTTTCATGACATTCCCGTCCGTTGAGAGGTGCGTCATTTTCGCACAGGGTAAGATACCGCTTTCAGTCAACACGATTGCGCATATGAACTCGGAAGACAACGATCCCGGCATCGACCTCACCGCCGCCGCACTCGAATATCACGCCAGCCCCACGCCGGGGAAAATCTCCGTCACGCCGACCAAGGGCCTGACCAACCAGCGCGACCTGGCGCTTGCTTACTCGCCGGGTGTCGCCATCGCCTGCAATGCCATCGTCGCCAATCCGCTGGAAGCCAGCCGCCTGACCTCCCGCGCCAATCTGGTGGGAGTCATCACCAATGGCACGGCCGTGCTGGGGCTGGGCAACATCGGCCCGCTCGCCGCCAAGCCGGTGATGGAGGGCAAGGCGGTGCTGTTCAAGAAATTTGCCGGCATCGATGTCTTCGATATCGAACTGGACGAGCTTGACGCCGACAAGCTGATCGACATCATCGCGGCGATGGAGCCGACCTTCGGCGGCATCAACCTCGAAGACATCAAGGCGCCTGAATGTTTTTACGTCGAGGCGAAGCTGCGGGAAAGGATGAAGATCCCGGTCTTTCACGACGACCAGCACGGCACCGCCATCGTCGTCGGCGCGGCGATTCTCAATGGCCTCAAGCTGGTCGGCAAGAAAATCGAGGCGGTGAAGCTCGTCACCTCGGGTGCCGGTGCCGCCGCGCTGGCCTGTCTCGACCTGTTGGTGAATCTCGGCGTGCGTGTCGAGAACATCTGGGTCACCGACCTCAAGGGCGTGGTGTATACGGGGCGGGTCGAGGACATGGACCCGATCAAGGCACGCTATGCCAAGCCGACCGACGCGCGCACGCTGGGCGAAGTGATCGCCGGGGCCGACATCTTCCTCGGGCTGTCCGCCGGCGGCGTCATGAAGGCTGCGATGGCGGCGCAGATGGCGCCCCGGCCGCTGATCCTGGCACTCGCCAACCCGACGCCGGAAATCTTGCCTGAAGAGGTGAAGGCGGTGCGCGATGACGCCATCATCGCCACCGGCCGTTCGGACTATCCGAACCAGGTCAACAACGTGCTGTGTTTCCCCTTCATCTTCCGTGGCGCGCTCGATGCGGGCGCCTCCACCATCACCGAACTGATGAAGCTCGCCGCCGTGCGCGCCATCGCCGAACTGGCGCAGGCCGAAACCTCCGATGTGGTGGCACTGGCCTATGGCGGCGAGGCGCCGTCCTTTGGTCCGGAGTACCTGATTCCCAAGCCCTTCGACCCGCGCCTGATCGTCAAGATTGCACCGGCCGTGGCGCAGGCG
>JAUXNZ010000286.1 GCA_030682595.1 Rhodocyclaceae bacterium
GCTGGTGGTGCTGAAGGCGTAAAAGTCGGCGCTGGCGGGACGGCGTCAGCCGTCACGCCGCCAACGTGGGGACGGCATCAGCCGTCACGCCGCCCACCGGGGCCGAAACGGTTCAGCCCCGCGGTTTCTCCAGCCACTTCAACAGCGTTTCGAACAGCACCGGCGGGTCGATCGGTTTCGGCAGGTGATCGTTCATGCCGGCCTCGAGACAGACCTGCCGGTCCTCGTCGAAGGCGTTCGCGGTAGTCGCCAGGATCGGTGTGTCGCGGTTCAGCGAGTCGGCGCGGATTCCCCGGGTGGCATCGACGCCATTCAGGTTCGGCATCTGCATGTCCATCATGATCAACGCGTAGCGATTCCTGCGCGCCAGATCGAGCGCCTCCTGGCCATCCGGTGCGACATCCACCTGCAGCCCGACGGCATCGAGCAGGCAGAGCAACACCTCGCGGTTGATCGGTTCGTCTTCGGCGAGCAGGATGCGCGCGCCGGGGAAGCGCGTGCGGATCTGCATCTCGGTTTCGTTCTTGCGGAAACCCGGCGCTGGTGCAACGGCACGAGCCCCCAGTGGCAGACGGAGGGTAAACCAGAAGGTGCTGCCGGAGTCCGGTTTGCTGGAAACGCCGATTTCCCCGCCCATCATGTGCACCAGGCGTTTGCTGATCGCCAGGCCGAGGCCGGTGCCGCCATAGCTGCGCGTCATCGAGTTGTCGGCCTGCTCGAAGGCTGTGAACAGGCGCGCCTGCACCTCCGGAGCAATGCCGATGCCGGTGTCGATGACCTCGAAACGCAGTAGTGCCGCGGCGGCGTTGTCCGCGGCGCGGCGGATCTGCACCGTGACGCTGCCGTGTGGAGTGAACTTGATGGCGTTGCCGGCGAGATTGAGCAGTATCTGGCTGAGGCGCAGCGGGTCGCCGACGAGATTCAGGCGCGCGAGATCAGCCGGCAGGTCGACGGTGAATTTCAGGCCCTTGTCGCTGGCGCGGTGGCCGGCGAGGCTGACGAGGTTTTCCACCACGGTGCCGAGCTGGAAATCGGTCTGTTCCAGAACCATGCGGTCGGCCTCGATCTTGGAGATGTCGAGGATGTTGTTGATCACCGCGAGCAGGTGCTGCGAGGCTTGATCGATCTTGCCAAGCTGGTCGCGCAGTTTGGGGTCGTCGGTACGGCGCAGCGCCAGTCCCGTCATACCCATGATGGCATTCATCGGCGTGCGCAGTTCATGCGACATGTTCGCCAGGAACGCGCTCTTCGCCCGGTTGGCGGCCTCGGCGGCTCCCTTGGCATCGACCAGTTCGATCGTGCGCGCCATGACCTGCGCTTCGAGGTTGTTGCGATGCTGCTCCAGTTCGGCTTCGACGCGCTTCTGTTCCGTCAGGCTGATGTCGATGCAATACATTTCGGGACCCGCGGGCCCGGTCTGCATGACGTGGCTGGAAAACACCGGTACCGGCGAGCCGGCTTTGTGGCGCAACACCAGTTCGCCCGCAGGGATGGCCGGACCGCCGGCAATCCAGGCGCTGACGGCGTCACTGACGTTCTGGCGCATCTCATCAGGAATGATCAGGTCTTCAAGCTGTTTCCCCAGCGCCTCCGCTGCGGAATAACCGTATAGCGCTTCGCTTGCCTGGTTCCAGAACATCACCCGGCGTTGGGAATCGTAGCCCTGCACGGCTATCCCCGGCGTGTTTTCGAACAGCGTGCGGAAGCGTTGCTCGCTTGCCTGCAACACCCGTGAAACCCGCTGCTGGGCGAAATCCGCCGCGGCGCGCGCGGCCAGGATGCGCATGCCGGAAACGATGTCCTCCGAGTCGGCGAGCGCCCGGCGGCTCACCAGGACGATCAATCCAAGTACCTGCCCATTGTTGTCGACAATAGGTTCGCCGATATATCCGACGGCATGCAGTGTCACCAGGTCGTGATCGGTTGGAAACAATTGCTGCACATGCTCCGCATAACACTGGTGCGCACGCTGCATCACGTTCTCGCACGGCGTGCCGCGCAGCGCATAGACATAACCGGGCTCGAGCCGCTGGCCATCGAGGCAGCCGGCAACGACCCTGACCTCCACCTGATTGGGTTCCAGCAGCGCGATATGGACGTATTCGACAGCGAATTGCCGGGCGGCGAATTCCGCCATCGCCTCGAAAATCCGTTCGCCATGATCCTGTGAAACGAAGTTCGCGATGTTCAGCAGGGTCGATTCGATCCGGCGTTGTTCGGTGACGTCCCGCGCGACGCCGAACAGGCCGACGATTTCGCCATTGTCATCGCGAATCGGATATTTGCGGTTGTCGACCCAGCCTTGTTGTCCAGCCTTGGAACGATAGCCTTGGACTTCGTGCGCGACCGGGAGGCCGCTAAAGATTTGCTTTTCCAAGCGGTAATAAATGTCGGCGTATTCCTCGGGAAGGACATCGTAGTCGGTCTGGCCGAGCAGGTCGGTCCAGTGTTCGGCCGGATCGCCCAGCTCCACCAGCGTCTGGCTGGCGCCGGTGAACACGTGGTTGCGATCCTTGAAATGGATGAAGTCATTGGTGTTTTCCATCATGGCGCGGAAGTTCGCCGTCATGGCGGCATCGCCGAGCGTCCGGGACAGGCTCTTGGCATCCTGCAGGCGGAGGTCGAGGGCAACGCGATCACCTTCCACCTGTTTCTCGTACAGCGCCTTGACGCAGCGAATGCGGCCATTCGCCTGGCGCACGCGCAGGTTGAAGACGCCGTGATCCGGCTGGCATGCGGGGGAAAAGAGGGCTGCGGCCAGGTCCTGGTCGTCGGCGTGAATGCGCTCCGGCAATGCAACGGTGCCATCCAGGAAGTTCGCCCGCGGGAAGCCCAGCAGCAGCTCGACCTGTGCGTTGACAGCAAGCAAGCTGGGCGAATCGCCCAACATGAAGCGGAACGAGGCTTCAGGAACAGGCCGGACTTCGGTTCTCACCATGATCGTGCACTCTCAACGCTGACCGTATGATCATTATGCTGTCAGTACAACTTGACCGTGGAACTTTCTTCTCTCCAGCGCGCTTCGTCATTGTTCGCCACTCTATCGAGATCGGTTGGCGTCGCCGCGGGGTCGTCCACCCACTCGCGCAGGAGGGGGCTGCCGTTGATGAGGTCGATGGCGAGGCGGTCATGCTCGTATTCGTAGGGAAAATCCCGCCAGAGCGGGTAATCCGGCAGCAAGGCAGCGACGTCGATGTCTGGGGCGCCGAAAAGTTCCGGTGGATGGGCGGTGCGATGAAATCTGGCCGGAGGGATATGTTCAGTGCTTTGCGCCCTTGCGCAACAGCAGTTCGACGATTTCGGCACTTTCAGGGTCCGGCGCGCTTTTCGCCAGGGTCAGGGCGGTTTCCCCCTTTTTCGTACAAACTGAAACATCGGCGCCCCGTTCGATCAGCAGCCGGGCAATGTCCAGGATTCCTCCGGAAAGTGAGAGCAGCAGGGGCGTAAAACCCAGGCTGTCCCGCACATTGATCTGGGCGCCTTTCTTGATCAATGCTTCCGCGATTGTCTTGTAGCCGCGCGTCGGTTTGCCGCAGGCGACCAGCAGCGGGGTCAGTCCCAGCCGGTCCCTGGCATTTGCGTCTGCACCGGCATCCAGAAGAATCTTGGCAACTACGGTATGCCCCTGTTTCAGGGCATACATGAGGGGTTCATTGCCGCTCTCGTCGGCACGGTGAATGTTGAAGTTCGAGCGCACAAACAGGTCGACCAGCTCCCGGTCACCATTACGCAAGGCAAGAAAGAATGTTTCTTTTTCCAGGCCAACCCCGCGTCGTTCGAGTTCGCGAATGGCATCTTCGTTTTTCTCGCCTTTGCGGAGGGTTTCCTGGTCGCTGAGTTCACTCAGCATGATGATTTCCTTCATGACTTCGCTCGGAAATCCTTTGCGCCCGCCGCGCGTGTCCATCAGCAGTTCGCTGAAATAATCGCTGACTTCCGGCTTGCCCCAGAGATTTTCAATTCTGGTCAGCACCCGGTCATATTGCTTCTCCAGGTGTGAGGGGTAGCTATCTCCAAGGCTTTCAAAAAGAGGATGCTTCATCGCGTGCTTGTTGCATGTCAGGTCAGGTTGGCGCCATGTTCAACGGTTTGAGCGCAATGGTAGTACAGGCAGGTACGGAATGACACACTGGACTGCATGCAGCAAAGGTGTATCGCTGGCGGAATGTCAATTACCGTTCGCTGGTGGCGGTGTTGTGAAATTGAGCGCGGAGTCGACGAAGTGGAATAGCAACGTCGGCGGGTGCCAGCCGGCAGCCGGACGCAGAACCTTCTTGACCGAATCGTTCAGTTGCAACTCGACACGGTAGCTTGCCGGGAAGGTGGTGTCCCAGCGCGGCAGTGCCTGCTTCAGGAATTCCATCTCGTGATCTTCGCGGACGATGATACCCATGGTTTCGAGCAGGCTGAGCTTCGGCCAGTGTTCTCCACCGGGTCGGCCATAGGTGACGACTCCCATAAAGCGTTGAAAGTCATTGTAGAACGGCATGTCTGGTTCGACGAGCTTGCCGTTCGAGTAGATGGCATCCATGAAGTAGGTGACCGTCAGGTTGCGTGGCGCCCTGCGTGCCCATTGGTACAGCACATCGTGCAGCGTCGCCGACATGCACAGCTCAAGATGCCCGCCGACAATGTAGAGGTGGCTCGGGGTGACGTCGAAGCTGATTTCGCCGCCCTGCGAGAACACCCAGTAGTCAGGTGCGCAGTCTTCCATGAAGTAAAACGCTTCCGGAGTGTCGTCCTGGAGGTAGATGATCGGAATCCGGTTGTCCTTGGCAAAGCGCACTGCTTCGTCAAGACCACGTTTGGTCGAGAACCGCGCATCGTGCGTCGAGGTCGAATGTGTCACGATCATTACGGCATCGCCTTGCAGCCTGACCTGCGCTGGCCCAGTAATCTTATGCGGTGCGCATTCGGCGAGGCTCGGGTTGGCAAGCAACAGCAGCGGCAGCAACAGCAGCAGGCGCAACATGTCGGTCTCTTAGGGGATAGTTGGAGGATTCAGTAGAGCGTGGACGCTTGTATCTCATCGCGCCAGACAGCCTCGTCTGCGGACGCCAGCGCATCGAGATCGGCGCAGCTTGCCGTGGGATCGTCCACCCACTGCCTGAGAAATTCGCCGCCATTGATCAGGTCGATCGCCAGGCGGTTCTGCTCGTACTCATAGGGGAAGTCACGCCACAGCGGGTAGTCCGGCTGCAGATGGCGCAGCACCTTGAAGGCGAGTGCCATCAGACGCCAGGGGCGGAACGCCGCGTGGTTGTAATGGACCGGGTCCTCGACATGGATCTGGATGCCTTGGCAGAGCTGGCCGGTGTGTTTGTGGAAGGTTGGCTCGAACCAGCAGGGTCGCAGTTTGCAGCCGGTGAGCCATTGTGGCGCGAGCGATGTCATTTCCCTGAGAAGTGCGGTCGCATCGATGTCCGGGGCGCCGAACAGCTCCAGCGGCCGGGTGGTGCCACGCCCCTCGGACAGCGTTGTGCCTTCGAGCATTACAGTGCCGGCATAGCAGCGCGCCATCGAAAGATTCGGTGCGTTGGGACTGGGGTTGATCCAGCTGCGTTCATCGAGTGGCCAGCCGTAGCCGGGAGCGGCATCTGGTTGCCATCCTTCCATCGTCACGATTTCGCAATCGACATCGAGTTTCAGCGTGGTGATGAACCAGCGCGCCAGTTCGCCCATGGTCAGTCCATGGCGCATCGGCAGCGGACCGGCACCGACAAAACTTTCCCAGCCGGGAGTGAGCCGCAGGCCTTCGACGGGGCGGCCGACGGGGTTCGGCCGGTCGAGAATCCACACCGTTTTGTCGTGGCGTGCGGCGGCTTCGAGCAGGTAGCGCAGGGTGGTGATGAAGGTGTAGATGCGGCAGCCGAGATCCTGCAGGTCGACGAGCAGCACGTCGAACGTGTCCAGCATGACATCGGTCGGGCGGCGTACCGCACCGTACAGACTGAAAACGGGAATGCCGTGTTGCGGATCGAGGTAGTCCGGCGACTCGATCATGTTGTCCTGCTTGTCGCCGCGCAGGCCGTGCTGCGGGCCGAAGGCGGCGGTCAGGTGGATTTCCGGCAACGTGGCGAGGGCGTCGAGGCTGTGCGTCAGCTCGCGCGTGGTCGAGGCGGGGTGGGCGAGCAGGGCGACGCGCCGACCGGCCAGTGGCTTGCGCAAGGCAGCATCTGCGATGAGGCGGTCGAGGCCGAATTTCATGGCCAATGTGTGGGGCGAAAGCCCCGCGGGCCGAGGCTCAGGACAAAACCGGCATGGTGATGGAAATCCGGCTTGCCGGGCGGATGCGTGAGTGCCCAGTAACCGAGGCTGCCGTCACCCGCTTCCAGCACGACCGCCAGTGCGATGTGCAGGCTGTCCGCCAACGGCAGGGCAGCTGTCGGCAGCTTGACATCGAGTTGCAAGAGGTTTTCCGCGCGACTGACCTGGATGCTCGGCGCCGGGCCGTTTGGGGTTGCTGGCGCGCGTTGGCGGTAATCGAGAAAGTCGTAGGTGGCGGATTGTCCCGAGGGCGAAAAATTGAACTCGCGGTAGCGGGTGCTGCCGGCCTGGCCGATGAAAATCTCGCAACAGGTATGCCGCCACAGCGCTTCGGCGGGGGCCGGCGCGTGCGGCGTGGGGACGCGCAGATCGAGGTTCAGGCCGCGGATGGCATAGCGGATGCCCAGCCCGCCGGTGGCGGACTGGGTGAGCGTGGCGTCAATGCGCTCATGAAAGCGCGCCGGGTTGGCCGGATGGCTGGCGAGTGCGCTATGGACCGAATGGACCATGTTCATCATGGCCTCCCACGCTCGCAAACCCGGCTTGCTGCCCCCCACCGGGGGGCGGATGCTTTCTTGGGGCGGCCCGGCGAAATCATTTCAGCCGGCGATAATCTTCTGGCTCTGTTCGCCCAGGCCTTCGACGCCGAGGCGCACGACGTCGCCGGCCTTGAGGTATTGCGGCGGCTGCATGCCCATGCCGACGCCGCTGGGGGTGCCGGTGCAGATCACGTCGCCGGGCAGGAGTGTCATGAATTGCGAGATGTAGCTGATCAGGTGCGCAACGGGGAAGATCATCTGCGCGGTGTTGCTGTCCTGCCGACGTTCGCCGTTTACGTCCATCCAGACGCGCAGGGCCTGCGGGTCGCGGATTTCATCGCGGGTGACGAGCCAGGGGCCGATCGGCGCGAAGGTGTCGCAGCCCTTGCCTTTGTCCCAGCTGCCGCCGCGGTTCTTCTGGTAGTCGCGTTCGGAAACGTCGTGGAAGGTGACGTAGCCGGCCAGATATGAAAGTGCCTTGTCCACGCTCACATAGCGCGCCTCGCGACCGATGACAAGGCCGAGTTCGGCCTCCCAGTCGGTATTCACGGAACCGCGCGGCAGCACGATGTTGTCGAACGGCCCATTGATCGCCGTGGTGGCCTTCATGAACAGCACCGGTTCCGTCGGGATCGCCGCGCCGGTTTCGATGGCGTGGTCGCGATAATTGAGGCCGACGCCGACGATCTTGCTGATGCCGGTGAAGGGCACGCCCAGACGGGGCTTGCCCTTGACCAGCGGCAGCCTGGCCGGGTCGATGGCTCTCAGCCGTTTCTGTCCGGCGGGGGAGAGCTCTTCCCAGCCGATGGTGGCGCAGTGACTGGAGAGATCGCGCAGTTTGCCCTGTGCGTCGATGAGGCCGGGCTTTTCGCGGCCTTTGCTGCCGTAACGGACGAGTTTCATGTTGTCTCCTGGTTTTGATTTTAAGGGCGCTTGCCCCGATAGATCGCGTCGGGTTGTCGTTCAAGTGTTTCGGCCAGCAGTCGCAGCGCATCGGCGGCGCGCGCGATTTCCTTGAGCGCGGCATTGACGTTGGAGACGGTCGGCGAGTCCTGCTCGGCCAGGTTGCGCACGGCCAGCGCCGCCTTGGCCAGTTCGTTGCTCGCTTGTGTCATGTTTCCGGCCATCTCCGTGCCCTTGTCGGCCAAAGTGGCGACGCGGTCGGCAGCGGCTTCGAGTCGTGCCAGTGCTGTCTGGGCCGCCTCCAATGCCTTGCGCATCTCCGCAAGGTCATGGCGTACCTCCTTGAGGATGGGCCCGCTCTGCGCATCGAGGCGCTGCGCGAGCGATTCAAGGTGGCGCAGTGTCGCCTGCAGGCGGCGCGGGAGTTCCTGGGTGCCTTCCGCCGTCATCAGCGTGCTGATCGCACCGCTGATCGCCGCGACGTCGGCGAGGAATTTCTCCATCGGGAAACCTTCGAGCTTGGAGCTCAGTTCCTGTGCGGCGGTGCGGATGGTCGGAATCTCGCTGACGCCGGGGTCGAGGGCGACGAAGTGCGCCGGCTTGTCCGGGTGGAAGTCGAGGTCGACGTAGAGCTGGCCGGTGAGCAGGCTCTGCATGCGCAGCCGTCCGCGCAGGCCGCGCTCCACGAGTTCGCGCACGGTGGTGTGGTCGCGCAGGTCGACATTTTCGCCGCCACGACCGCGCACCACGTGCGGCAGCACCTCGATGGTTACTGGCACGACGAAGTGGCGTTCCTGACCGTCCTGATTGTCCAGGCCGAGCTGGATCTGCTTGACCGTGCCGACCTTGACGCCGAGAAACATCACCGGCGCGCCGACCTGCAGGCCCTGCGACGCACCCTCGAAATACAGCACGTGGAGCCGTTTTTCGCCAAACCAGTTGCCGCCGGCGAGCAGCAGCGTGGCGATGACAACCAGCGCAATTGCGCCCAGCACGAAGGCGCCGATCAGGGTGGGGTTGGCCTTGCGACTCACGTCCCGCCTCGCGTCAGGAAATGGCGCACCTTGGGATCGCCGTGCTGCAGTGCGTCCCGCGGGTGTCCGGTGGCGATCATGGTATGGGTGTCGGCATCGAGAAAGATCGAATTGTCGCCGATTGCCAGGATGCTGGCCAGATCATGTGTCACCACCACCACCGTGGTGCCGAGGCTGTCGCGCAGTTCGACGATCAACTCGTCGAGGTGTCGCGCCGTCAGCGGGTCGAGACCCGAGGAGGGCTCGTCGATCACCAGGATCTCCGGGTCGAGCGCCATGGCACGCGCCAGCCCGGCACGTTTTTTCATGCCGCCGGAAAGCTCGGCAGGG
>JAUXNZ010000290.1 GCA_030682595.1 Rhodocyclaceae bacterium
GCGCAGATAATCGGACAGGGTCTGGGTGGAGCGGAAATTCGAGGCGAGCAGCGGCAGGTCGCGGATCACCAGGCCGGCGGCGTAAATGCGACCGGCTTCGCAGTCTTCGCGATTGACGCCGGTGTTGCCGATGTGCGGATAGGTGAGCGTGACGATCTGCCGGGTGTAGGAGGGATCGGTGAGGATTTCCTGGTAGCCGGTCATGGCGGTGTTAAACACCACTTCGCCGACGCTGGCGCCTGCTGCCCCGATACTCTTACCGCGAAATATTGTTCCGTCAGCGAGGGCTAGCAGGGCGGGCGCAAAGGCTGACGGGTCGGGTAAAATCGCTGGCAAAATCGAGCTCCTGAGCGGTTATTTTCTTGTCGCCGACGCCCAGAACCAGGACGTCAGCCAAACCGCGCCATTGTAGCCGATTAGCGCAGTCCGAGCACGTCCTGCATGTCGAAAAGGCCGCTGGTCTTGCCGCGCAAAAAGCGCGCGGCCCGCAAGCTGCCGAGCGCGTAGGGCATGCGGCTGGCGGACTTGTGGGTGATCTCGATGCGCTCGCCGGCGCCGGCGAACAGCACCGTGTGGTCACCGACGATATCGCCGCCACGCACCGTGGCAAAACCGATCTGCGTCGCCGGTCGTGCGCCGGTGTGCCCTTCGCGGCCATACACCGCACACTCGGCAAGATCGCGGCCCAGCGCTGCTGCCACCACCTCGCCCATGCGCAGCGCGGTGCCCGAGGGGGCATCGATCTTGTGGCGATGGTGCGCTTCGATGATTTCCACGTCGTAGCCTTCGTTGAGGATGCGCGCCGCGATGTCGAGCAGCTTGAACACCGCGTTGACTCCGACGGCCATGTTCGGCGCGAAGACGATGGGTATGTCGCGCGCGAACTTCTCGATCTGTTTTTTCTGCTCGGGAGTGAAGCCGGTTGTGCCGATGACGGCATGGACACCATGGCGGCGGCAGATTTCGAGGTGGTGCAGGGTTCCTGCGGGGCGGGTGAAGTCGATCAGGCAATCGGCTTGTGACAGCCCGCTGGCAACATCATCGCTGAGTTTGACTCCGCAGGGTGTTCCCACCAGTTCACCGGCATCCCTGCCGAGCAACGGGCTGTCCGGCACGTCCAGTGCTGCGGCAAGTTCGGCATCGGGAGCCTGCTGCACGGCCTCGATCAGCGTGCGCCCCATGCGCCCGCCGGCGCCGACGATGGCGAAACGAATCTTTGGCATGATCAACCTCTATTTGGCGCTGGCCGGTACTTCGATGACACGCGAACCGGGCGCGGGTGCCGCAGTGGCAGTTTCCTTGCCGGCTGCGGTTTCGGCCACGACATCGCCGCCGACCCTCACCAGTTTGCCGTCCTCGAAGAACACCACCAGTCGGCGCGATTGCGCTTCACCCCGCCCTGGCTGAAAGCGATAGACATAATCCCAGCGATCGGCGTGGAACATGTCGGCCACCAGCGGGGTGCCGAGGGCAAACCGCACCTGCTCGCGAGTCATGCCGGGCTTCAGGCGTGCCACCATGTCCTGGGTGACGAAATTGCCCTGGCGTACATCAACACGATAGGGGGTGAAATAAGAGGTCACCTCCGGCGTATTCGAGCAGGCGGTCAGCAGTGGCAAGCTCAAGAGTAGAATTCGTGTCAGCATGTCAATCGCGACTTGAAAAGTTTTATTATACGACCCTATGTCCGACCCCGCAGAACTCAAGAGCATTGGTCTCAAAGCAACGCAGCCGCGCATGGCCATTCTCGACCTGTTCCGCAAGTCGAGCACGCGCCACCTCACCGCCGAGGATGTCTATCGGCAGTTGCTGGCCGAACACATCGACATCGGTTTGGCCACCGTCTATCGCGTGCTGACTCAGTTCGAGCAGGCGGGATTGTTGGAACGCCACCATTTTGAATCGGGCAAGGCGGTATTCGAACTCGATGATGGCCAGCACCACGATCATCTGGTCTGCCTGCAATGCGGTCGCGTCGAGGAATTCAACGATCCGGAAATCGAGCGTCGCCAGTCCAAGGTCGCCAAAGCGCGCGGTTTCACCGTCGTCGATCACGCGCTGCATCTTTATGCCGACTGCACGAAAAAAGACTGCCCGCACCGGGTGGTCGAAGACGCTTGAAACCGTACCAACAAAGCCACTATGGAGTTACCGTGAACAATCTTTCCATCAGCAAACGCATTTTCATCCTCATGTTGATCAGTGCCCTGGCGCTGTTGTTCGTTGCCGGCATCGGCTGGCGCGGCGAGCAGCGGGCCATCGCCGGAGTGAAGAGCGTTTACGACTACAACGTTGTGCCGCTGGTCGATCTGGGGGAAATCGGCAGTTTGCTCGCCATCAACACGAGCGAACTGCTGCTCGCCATACAGCATGACCCGCGTTCACCGACGGCCGCCTTCCATGATCACCCGCTCGACGTCCACCTCGCCAACTTCGCCCGGCGTCGTACCGAAATCAATGCGCTGTGGGATAACTACACGGCCACGGATCTCACTGCGGAGGAGAGGAGTCTCGCGGTCGAATTTGCCGACGCGAGCAAGGTCTGGATGGATAAAGCCGCCGGCCTGCTGGAGCGCATGAAGGCCAACGACTACCCGTCCCTGAAGGAGGTGCTGGCCGCCATCAACAACGAAGGGCAGGCCGCGCGCGCTGCCCATATCGGTTTGATGGAGTATCAGACCGATGCCGCCGCCGCAACCTACAAAAATGCCAATGACGCCCATGAACAATCTGAGCTTTGGTTGGTGCTGATCCTGCTGGGCGCGCTGGCGGGTACCGCCGGGTTTGCCTGGTTCCTCGCCCGCGCCATCACCGGGCCGATCAACACCTCGGTGGACATTGCCGAGGCGATTGCCAATGGCGACCTGACTACCCAGGTGCCGCAGGGCGGCAGTGATGAGGCCGGGCGCCTGCTGGCGGCTTTTGCACGCATGCAGGATGGCCTGCGCAGCATGGTCGGTGCTTCGCAAAAGAGCGCCGAGGAACTCGCGCGGGCTGCCCAGAATCTGACCGGTGCGGCGCGGCAGTCGGCCAGCGCCACTGCGGCGCAAAGCGAGGCGGCTTCTGCCATGGCTGCTGCCGTGGAAGAAATGTCGGTGTCGATCGACCAGGTGCGCGACCATGCGAAAGAGGCGCGTAGCGTTGCTGCCGGCGCCGGCGAGGCTTCCGTCTCTGGCGGTCAGGTGGTGCATTCGGCCGCCGGGGAAATGCGCCAGGTGGCTTCCGCCGTCAATGAAGCGGCCGGCACCATTCGCGAGCTGGAAAACTATTCGAACGAGATTACCTCGATCATCAACGTCATCCGCGAAGTGGCCGACCAGACCAACCTGTTGGCGCTGAATGCCGCCATCGAGGCGGCGCGCGCCGGCGAGCAGGGCCGGGGCTTTGCCGTGGTTGCCGACGAGGTGAGGAAACTTGCCGAGCGCACCTCGGAATCGACCCGCACCATCGCCAGCGTGATCGGCAAGGTGCAGGAAGGCGCCCGGCGCGCCGCGCATGAAATGGAGGCCGGCGTGGCTCGCGTCGATGGCGGCGTCAAGCTCGCCCATCAGGCCGGCGAGTCGATCACCGGCATCCAGTCCAGCAGTGAACGCGTTCGTGCGGCGGTCGATGATATTGGCAGCGCTCTTGACGAACAGGCGGTCGCCGCGCAGGAGGTCGCCCGCGGTGTCGAACGGATCGCCACCATGTCCGAAGAAAACAACGCCAGCGTGCGCCAGACCACGGCCGCTGCGGAGCACCTGCAGGAACTGGCCGCCGAACTCGATAAATCCGTGGCGCGCTTCCGCGTGTAATTATCAGGTTTGAGCCAGCGGGACGACGCTGGCAAAAGTCGGCGCTGGCGGGACGGCGGTCTATTTTTTACAGAGCGCGCCCGGCATGGTCAGGCTGGCCTGATAGGCAGAGATCGCCACCAGT
>JAUXNZ010000296.1 GCA_030682595.1 Rhodocyclaceae bacterium
ACACAGGTGGTCGCGCCGGGCGAATACAGCGTACGCGGCGGGATCATCGACCTGTTTCCGATGGGCACGCCCCTGCCCTCTCGCATCGAACTCTTCGACGACGAGATCGAGACCCTGCGCAGCTTCGATGTCGACAGCCAGCGCACCTTGTATCCGGTGCCGGAGATTCGTCTGCTGCCGGCGCGCGAAATGCCGGCCGGCGAGGCGGGACGCACGGCTTTCCGCCAGCGTTTTCGCGACACTTTCGAAGGCGACGCTTCGCGCATCAGTTTGTACAAGGATGTTTCCAACGGCATCATGCCGGCCGGCATCGAGTATTACCTGCCGCTGTTCTTCGAGAAAACCGCCACGCTGTTCGACTATCTGCCGGCGGAAACCACGCTGTTGCTGCATGGCGACGTGCCCGTGGCGCTCGCCGAATTCTGGGCCGACACACAAAGCCGCCACAAGATGCTGGACGGCGACCGCACGCGGCCGGTGTTGCCACCCGGCGAACTGTTCTTGCGCGACGAAGATTTTTTCGTCGCCGCCAATGATTTTGCGCAATACGTACAGAAAGTCGGCGCCGGGCCGTCCCAAGCCGACGCCAGCCCCCCAGTAGGGGGCAGCGAGCCGGGGTTGCGCGCGTGGGGGGCCAACAAAGTCGGCGCTGGCGAGACGGCGTCAAAACTTCCGGACGTCGCCGTCAACCGCAAAAGCGACGATCCACTGGCCGCGCTGCGGCACTTTCTCGACAGCTTCTCCGGCCGCGTGCTGCTGCTGGCCGAATCGCCTGGCCGGCGTGAAACGCTGAACGAATATCTCGCCGAACACGAACTTCCCGCTGCGCCTGGCGCGGATTTTGCCGCTTTCCGCACCGGCACGGAACGACTGATGCTGGCCACCGGGCCCCTCTCCGCCGGCTTCATTCTGCCGGCGGCACTACTGGCCGTCATCACCGAGAACGAGCTCTACGCCGCCACCGCGCGGCCACGCCACAAGCGTTCCGACGCCCGCCGCGCCAACCTCGAAGGCTGGCTACGCGACCTTTCCGAGCTGAAGATCGGCGATCCGGTCGTGCATGAAAGCCATGGCATCGGCCGTTATCTCGGTCTGGTGCATATGGACTACGGCGATGGCGACACGGAATTTCTCCATCTCGAATACGCCAACGAAACCAAACTCTATGTGCCGGTCGCCCAGCTTGAGGTCATCTCGCGCTACAGCGGTGTCGACCCCGAGGCCGTGCAACTGCACACGCTCGGCACCGGCCAGTGGGACAAGGCGAAGAAGAAGGCCGCCGAACAGGTGCGCGACACGGCAGCCGAGTTGCTGAATCTTTACGCCTTGCGCGCCATGCGCGAGGGCCACCAGTTCAACTTCAAACAGCAGGATCTGGAAGCCTTCGCCGAAGGTTTCGGCTTCGAGGAAACGCCCGACCAGCAGGCCGCCATCGAAGCCGTGATCGCCGACATGCGCTCGGGCAAGCCGATGGATCGTCTGGTCTGCGGCGATGTCGGCTTTGGCAAAACCGAAGTGGCGATGCGCGCCGCCTTCGTCGCCGTCGCCGACGGCAAACAGGTCGCCGTGCTCTGTCCGACCACGCTGCTGGCCGAGCAGCATTACCAGAACTTTGCCGACCGTTTCGCCAGCTTCGCCGTCAAGGTCGCCGAAATCTCGCGCTTCAAGTCGAAGCAGGAGCAGGACGAGGCGATTCAGTTGCTCGGCCAGGGCAAGATCGACATCCTCATCGGCACCCATCGGCTGCTGCAAAAGGACGTGCACTTCGACCGTCTCGGCCTCGTCATCATCGACGAGGAGCATCGTTTCGGCGTGCGCCAAAAGGAGGCGTTGAAGGCCCTGCGCGCCGCGGTCGACGTGCTGACCCTCACCGCCACGCCGATCCCGCGCACCCTCGGGCTGTCGCTCGAAGGCCTGCGCGATTTTTCGGTGATCGCCACGCCGCCGCAGAAACGCCTGGCGATCAAGACTTTCGTCAGCAAATGGTCGGGCGGCCAGGTGCGCGAGGCCGCCCTGCGCGAATTCAAGCGTGGCGGCCAGGTGTATTTCCTGCACAACGAGGTCGATACCATCGAGAACATGCGCGAGCGCCTCGCCAAGTTGCTGCCCGAGGCGCGCATTGTCATCGGCCACGGCCAGTTGCCGGAACGCGAACTCGAACGCGTGATGCGCGAATTCACCCAGCAGAAACACAACCTGCTGCTGTGCTCGACGATCATCGAGACCGGCATCGACAACCCGCACGCCAACACCATCATCATCAACCGCGCCGACAAGTTCGGCCTCGCGCAGTTGCACCAGTTGCGCGGCCGGGTGGGTCGCAGCCACCACCAGGCCTACGCCTACCTGCTCACCGACGAAAACGCCAAGCCGACGCCACAGGCACAGCGGCGGCTCGACGCAATCCAGGCCATGGAAGAGCTCGGTTCCGGCTTCTTCCTCGCCATGCACGACCTGGAAATCCGCGGCGCCGGCGAGGTGCTGGGCGAATCGCAAAGCGGTGAGATCCATGAAATCGGTTTCGCGCTGTACACCAACATGCTCAATGCGGCAGTGCGCGCGCTCAAGGATGGCAAGGCAATCCCCGACCTCACCCAACCCCTCGCCATCACCGCCGAGATCAACCTGCGCACCCCTGCCCTGCTCCCCGACGCCTACTGCCCCGACGTGCATGAACGCCTGACGCTGTACAAGCGACTGGCCAACTGCGACACGGAAGATGACTTGCGCGCCATGCAGGAAGAACTGATCGACCGTTTTGGCGAACTGCCGCCGCAAACCCGGGCACTGGTCGAAACCCACCGCCTGCGCCTGCTTGGCCATCCGCTGGGCATCGCCAAGCTGGATGCCAGCCAAAATGCCATCCAGTTACAGTTCGTGAAGCACCCGCCCATCGACCCCGCCAAAATCATCCAACTCATCCAGTCCGACCGCGCCTTCAAGCTGGCCGGGCCGGACAAGCTCGCCTGGCAGAAACCGACCACCACACTCACGGAACGCGTGGCGGCGGTGAAGGTGTTATTCAACAAACTCGCCTGAGCGAGGCTGATCAGGCGCACATGCGGATAAAATCAGCCTTTCCCCTCCAAAATTTCCAGCGGCACACACCCATCATGCAACCGACCGAAAACCTCAACATCGATTCCTTCGACCCCATGCCGACGCCGGAGGAAATCCACGCCCGCGTGCCACTCACCGATACCGCCGCAAAGTCGGTGCTGACGGGACGGCGCACGCTGGAAGAAATCCTCGATCGCCGCGATTCCCGCCTGTTTGTCGTCGTCGGCCCCTGTTCGATCCACGACCCGGTCGCCGGTCTTGACTACGCAAAGCGCTTGAAAGCGCTGGCCGACGAGGTTGCCAGCACACTGGTGCTGGTGATGCGCGTCTATTTTGAGAAACCGCGCACCGCAACCGGCTGGAAGGGCTTCATCAACGATCCGTACATGGACGACTCCTTCAAGATCGAAGAAGGCATGCAGAAGGCGCGCGAATTCCTGCTCGCCGTGAATGAACTCGGGCTGCCGGCCGGCACCGAGGCGCTCGACCCGATCTCGCCGCAGTATCTGGGCGATTTGATCGCCTGGACGGCGATCGGCGCGCGCACCTCCGAATCGCAGACACACCGCGAACTGGCCTCGGGCCTGTCGTCGCCGGTCGGTTTCAAAAACGGCACCGATGGTTCGCTCACCGCAGCCATCAACGCCATCATCTCGGCAAGCAGCCCGCACAATTTCCTCGGCATCAACATGCAGGGCCGCTCCAGCGTGGTACGTACCGCCGGCAATCGCTATGGCCACCTGGTGCTGCGTGGCG
>JAUXNZ010000302.1 GCA_030682595.1 Rhodocyclaceae bacterium
ACACAGGCAAGCGTTTATCCGCGCGAGGTGGTCAAGAAAGCCCTGGCACACAACGCCGCTGCCGTCATCCTCGCCCACAACCACCCTTCCGGCGTCGCGGAACCTTCCCAGGCCGACGAACTGCTCACCCGCACCCTCAAACAGGCGCTGGCGCTGGTTGATGTGCGGCTGGTCGATCATTTCATTGTTGCCGGCAGCTCCCAGCCGCTGTCTTTCGCCGAGCGCGGATTGCTCTGACGTAAAACCGCTTGCCTGAAACAGCGTGACTCGGTTAGAATGCGCGGCTCTTTTAGTTCCGGCATAAACCCAGCGTTCGTTGGTGTTGGCCTGCGCTGAAAATTCCATTTTCGTCACCCGAAGTTCTGGAGCAAAACTATTATGTCCCGCGTATGCCAAGTAACGGGCAAGGGCCCGATGGTTGGGAACCACGTTTCCCACGCCAACAACCGGACCAAGCGCCGCTATCTGCCCAACCTGCATGCCCGCAAGTTCTGGGTGGAAACCGAAAACCGCTGGGTGCGCCTGCGAGTATCCAACGCCGGTCTGCGCACCATCGACAAGAAAGGCATCGACGTCGTTCTCGCTGAGTTGCGCGAACGCGGCGAGGCCGTTTGACCTGGAGGTAAACAATCATGGCATCCAAAGGCGGACGCGAAAAAATCAAGCTTGAGTCCACAGCCGGAACCGGGCACTTCTACACGACCAACAAGAACAAGCGCACCACCCCGGAAAAGCTCGAGTTCATGAAATATGATCCGAAGGTACGCAAGCACGTGCTCTACAAGGAAATCAAGCTGAAGTAATCCTGTACGCATGGATTGCCTCTGACGACGCCAGCAAGCCAACGCCTGCTGGCGTTTTTCATTTTGCCTGCTGGCGTTTTGTTTTTCCTGGAAAAATTAGCATTCTCTAATATAATCGACCAATTCGGTCGACCATTATTTCCGCGGAGCTCCCACATGAATACCGCCACCCCCGCGCCACATTCGCGCCTCGCCCATTTTCCGGTTCCGCTGTTCGCCACGGTGATGGGGACCAGCGGTCTGGCCATTGCCTGGAAGAAAGCGCACCACGTGCTCGGATTGCCGGCCGAAATCGGCCTCGCGCTGCAATGGTGGGCGCTGGCGCTCTTCGTCGTGATCGCGCTGTTCTATCTCGCGAAGCTCGCGCAACACCCGGGGGCCGTCAAGCAGGAATTCTCCCACCCGATCCGCCTCAACTTCTTTCCGACGATCTCGGTCGCCCTGCTGCTGCTGGCGATTGCTTTCACCGACACGCTGCCCGGTTTCGCCTTCGGCCTGTGGTCGGTGGGCGCCTTGCTGCACTTGATCTTCACGCTCTTGGTGATGAGCAGTTGGATCCATCACACCCGCTACGACATCAAGCACGCCAACCCCTCCTGGTTCATTCCCATCGTCGGTAACGTCATCGTGCCGGTGGCTGGCGTGGCGTTTGCGCCGGTCGAGATTTCGTGGTTCTTCTTCAGCATCGGCGTGTTCTTCTGGATCGTCCTGATGACCATCGTGATGAATCGCCTGTTCTTTCACGAACCGTTGCCCGAGCGCCTGACACCGACGCTGTTCATCCTCATCGCCCCGCCGGCTGTCGGTTTCCTCGCCTGGATGAAGCTCAACGGCGGCACGATCGACGCCTTCGCGCACATTCTCTATCACGTTGCGCTATTCCTCACGCTGCTGCTGGCCAGCAATGCCCTGCGCTTTTTCCGGCTGCGCTTTTTCCTCTCGACCTGGGCCTACTCCTTCCCGCTCGCCGCCATCACCATCGCCACGCTGGTCATGGCCGAGCATTCGGGCGGCATCTTCATCGCACTCGGCTGGCTGCTGCTTGCCGTACTGAGCACCATCCTGCTGCTGCTGACCGGGCGCACGCTGCAAGCCATGCTGCGCGGCGAAATCTGCGTGCCGGAATAGCCCGATTCCGCACCACCCCCGGCTTTTTGCGATAATCCGCGCAGGGGGTGGTATGAGGAAATTCCTCGCGTGGTTTGTCCTGCTTGCTTTGCTGGCCACATCCGCCATCGCCGCGGAGGTCAGCATCGGTGTGCTGGCGTTGCGCGGCGTCGATAAGACGCTGGAATCCTGGTCCGCCACCGCCCGCTATCTCGAACGTCAGATCCCCGGCAATACGTTTCGCATCGTGCCGCTCGGCTTCGAGGAGGTGCGCCTCGCGGTGCGGCAAGGCCGGATCGATTTCGTCCTGACCAACTCGTCCTATTACGTTGAACTGGAAGCGCACTACGGCGTCAGCGCCATCGCCACCCTGAAAAACCGCTTCATCGGCGGCACGGGCCACAGCACCTTTGGTGGGGTAATACTTGCGCCGGTGAAAGAGGCTGCTGCTGGCTTCATCGGCGGCACGGGACACAGCACCTTTGGTGGGGTCATCTTCACGCGCGCCGACCGCAAGGACATCCGCACTCTGGCCGACCTGCGGAAGAAAACCTTTGTCGCCACGGACCCGAGTTCCTTCGGCGGCTGGCACGTCGGCTGGCGCGAACTGAAACGCCAGGGTTTGAATCCCGCGCGTGACTTTGCCCGGCTCAGCTTCGCGGGTACCCACGACGCAGTGGTGTATGCCGTGCGCGACGGGCGCGCCGATGCCGGTACGGCGCGCACCGAAATCCTCGAATTGATGGCCTCCGAGGGCAAGATTCGCCTCGATGACTTCTACGTCCTCAACCGGCAGCGCGTCGAAGGCTTCACCCCGCTGCTCTCCACGCCACTCTACCCGGAATGGCCCATCGCCCGGTTGCGCCATGTGTCCGATGCGCTGGCCATAGCGGTCGCCATCGCCCTGCTGCAAATGCCGGCCGACGCCCCCGCCGCGGTGGCCGGCAACATCACGGGCTGGACCCTGCCGCTCAACTACCAGCCGGTGCATGAAGCCTTGCGCGAACTACGCATCGGCCCCTACGAGCACCTGCACCGGTTGACGCTGGCCGAACTCGTTTCCCAGTATGGCCACTGGATGGCACTGGCCCTGGCGTTCATCTTGCTGGCCAGCTTCACCGCCATCTATGTGGTTCGCATCAACCGCCGCCTGCGCGCCGACCACGCCGCGCTCGAAAATCTCAATGCCACGCTGGAAGAACGGGTACGCGGCCGCACCGGCGAAGTCGAGCGCCTGCTGGCGCGCGAGCGTTTCCAGCGCAACGTGGTCGAGGTGGTTGCCGATGTCAACCAGATCCTGATCACCTCAAGCTCGCAGGAAGAAATGCTCAAGGCTTGCTGCGACCGCCTGATCGCCGACACGGCTTATCGTTTTGCCTGGGTCGGTCTGCTGCAGGACGGGCAGATCGAGGTGGCGGCCAAGTCCTATGGCCCCGCGGAAATCATGCGCAATTTCTCGAGCTGCCGCGACAAGGGGCCCAGCCGCGCGGCGCTCGCCGAAAATCGTACCGTCATCGAAACCGATCCCGCCGCGATCGCTTCCGAACTGACCCAGGCCGGCGTGCATGCGGTGATCGCCCTGCCCCTGCGGCACGATGCCTACGGCGCGGCGTTCGGCCACCTGTGCGTGCTAAGCGGGCGCGCGGAGGGCTTCGATACCGAAGAGGTGGCGATGCTCGAACAACTGGCCGGCGACATCGGCTTTGCCATCCATGCCTTCAAGCAACAGACGGAAGCCCATCGCCTCGAACGGGAACGCATCAGCAACTACGAGGAAACCATCCTGTCGCTGGTGGACATGATCGAGAAACGCGACACCTATACCGCCGGCCACACGCGCCGCGTCGCCCACTATTGCGAATTGATCGCGACCCAGCTCGGCCACAGTCCCGCCGAAATCGAAAAACTCAAGCGCGCCGCCGCCCTCCATGACATTGGCAAGATCGCGATTCCCGATGCCGTGCTGCTGAAGCCGGGCATCCTGACGCCGCTGGAATACGAGCTCATCAAGCAACACGCCGAAGAAGGCTACCAGACGCTGCACCGCATCGACATGTACAAGGAGCTCGCCGAAATCATGCGGTCACACCATGAGCGCGAGGACGGCTCCGGCTACCCCCGGGGACTGGTCAGCGGCCAGATTCCCCGCCTGGCGCAGATCATGGCGGTGGCCGACACCTTCGACGCGATGGTCAGCAACCGCATCTACAAGGCGCGCAAGGAAGTGCCGGTGGCGCTGGCGGAGCTGCGCCAACAGAGCGGCACGCGCTTCGCCCCGGCGGTCGTCGCCGCGGCCTGCGCGGCACTCGCCAACGTCGTGCCGCCCGCCAGCGTCGACCAGATGCCAGCCACGCCGCTGGAGCATCAGCGCTTCGCCTACTTTTTCGACGACCCGCTGACCGGCACGCACAGCGCCAATTATCTGCAGATCATGTTGCGGAACGGCCTGCCCAAGGATTTGAAACACGCCTACATCATCCTGCTGGAACACTTTTCCGACCTCAACCGGGACAACGGCTGGATAGCCGGCAATCAGGCCTTGGCGAGCTTCTCGGCCGTGTTGGTCGACCTCTACCCGGAAGCGCTGGCGTTCCGCGTGATGGGCGACGATTTCGTGCTGCTGTCAGCGAAGTCCCTGCGCATCGACGGCGATCAACTCAAAGCCTTGTCGCCGCTGCAAGGCACGCCGGTAAAGGTCGTGGTACGCGAACTGGACCCGCACGGCCCCGACCGCGAGGAGCTGCTGAAGCTGCTGTAAAGGCGCCGTCCCGCCAGCGCCGACTTTCACTGCAACAAACGCACCTCGCGCTGCGGGAAAGGAATCGCGATGCCTGCGTCCTTGAACGCCTGCCAGATCGCCAGATGAATGTCTGACTTGATCTGCATTGAGCCTTCTGTCGGGTCGGCGATCCAGAAACCGACTTCGAGATTGATGCCTGAATCGGCAAAGGCGGTGACAAAGCTCTTGGGCGGCGGGTCGGCCAGCACGCGCGGCTGGGCGCGCGCCGCGGCGACGAGAACGGCCAGCGCGCGTTCCAGATCGGTGTCGTAGGCGACCTGCACCTGCGTGGTGAGTCGCACCTGGGGATCAGTGAAGGTTTCATTGGTGATGATCGAACCGACGAGCATTTCGTTAGGCACGAGCATCTCGACGCCAGCCAAGCTCCGCAGCACCGTGAAGCGCGTGGTGATGCGCGTGACGATGCCGCGCGCGGCGCCCGCGCTGCCCGCGCCAATCGCGACCAGGTTGCCGATGCGGATGGAGCGGTCGAGCAGGATGATGAAACCGGAAACATAGTTCGCCGCGATCTTCTGCAGGCCGAAGCCTAAACCGATACCCAGCGCGCCGCCGAACACCGACAGCATGGTCAGGTCGATGCCCACCAGCGGCAGGCCGATCAGCACCGCCAGCAGAATGAGCAGCGCGCGCGCAAGACGGCCGAACACCAGCTGCAGGTTGCCGTCAAGCCCGCGCGCGGCGAGCAGCCGCGCCTCGATGACGCCGCTGACCCACAGCGCCACCAGCAGGGTGGCCAGCACGGCGCCGAGCCCTTGCAGGATCAGCCAGAGATTGAGTTTTGCCTTGCCGAGGCTGAAGCTCACGCCCTCCATCAGGTCGATCGCCTCCGGCAACAAACCCAGAATGTGCAGCGCCACCACGCTCCACACCATGAACGCCAGCGTGCGCTCGAAACCGGCGAGCCACGGCGCGCTGGCCGTGAAGCTGTGGCGCACGACGAACATCACCGCGCGGATCAGCATCAGCGAAGTCAGCAGCGGGATGGCGAGCGTCAGCAGATTGACGCTCACCGCGCCACTGTGCCACTGCGCCAAGAGCGGCCGCGCCGCCAGCACCAGCAGCAGCATGGCAGCGGGCAGGCTGAGACGTTTCAGGCCGCGACGGCCGAAAGCCCGGGCCGAACCCGCGGCCTCGGGCACGGCAAAACCCTCCTTGGTGCCAGCCATGCGCTGTCCCAGCCAGCGATCAAAGCCCCAAGCCAGCAGAAAACACGCCGCCAGCACAGCCACCTGCCACAGCACGGCGGGCTGTTGCAGGTCGCGCCAGAGTTCGCTCAGCAAGCCGCCGAGCTGCAGGCCAGTGCCATTCATGGCAACAGCGCCTCGGCATAGGGCAGGGCCTCGTCGCGATGGCGCCGCCAGTTGGCCAGATAGGCGCGCGCCAGCGGCGGATTGCCGCGCAGGATCAGCACGTTTTCGGCATTTCTGGCCTGCGCCGAAAACGAGAAGTTGTAACTGCCGGTAATGACCACGGGCGCATCTCCTTCCGCATCGATGAGCAGGATTTTATTGTGTGCGGCGGCGTAGCGGGTTTCCAGATGCACGGTTATGCCCGCGGCGTGAAGCTGCGGCACCAGTGAGTTGCTGCCCTTGGTGACCATCTCGCGATCGGCCAGCACCTCGACCCTGACGCCACGTTCATGCGCCTCGGTCAGCGCGCGAGTGATGTTGCGGCTGGTGACCAGATAGGCCTGCACGCGCAGGCTTTTCCGTGCCGCGCCGATCGCGCGGAGCAGCGCGCCTTCGGCATCGTCCCAGGGCGTGAACAGCACCTCGGTGCGGCCCGTGGCGGGCAGTTCGACGGCCGTTGCCAGCAACGGCAGCAATGCCAGTACGCAAGTGATCAGCCAGCGCATCATGCAGTACGTTCCAGCACGGCAGCGTAGAAACCATCGGTGCCATGGACGTTCGGCAGCAGTTGCAGGTCGGGGCCGGGCAGTTCGATGGCGATGCCCTGCGCCGCCAGCACCTCGGCCGCCGACCGCCGGGCAAATTGCGGATGCGCGGCGAGGAAGGCATCGACGATCTGCGCGTTTTCCTCGGGCAGCAGGCTGCAGGTGGCATACACCAGGCGTCCGCCGGGTTTCAGTAATCGTGCGGCGGCGGCGAGGATGTTGCCCTGCTTGACGACCAGTTCGGCCACGCTCTCGGGCGTCTGCCGCCACTTCAGATCGGGGTTGCGCCGCAGCGTGCCCAAGCCGGAACAGGGCGCGTCGACCAGCACGCGGTCGCACTTGCCGGCCAGCCGTTTCACGCGCTGGTCATTCTCGTGGGCAATGGCGACCGGATGCACATTCGACAACCCCGAACGGGCGAGGCGCGGCTTGAGTTTCGCCAGGCGCTTTTCAGAAACGTCAAAGGCATACAGCCGCCCGGTCGAGCGCATCAGCGCGCCGAGCAAGAGCGTCTTGCCACCCGCGCCGGCGCAGAAATCAACGACCATTTCGCCGCGCTTCGGCGCCAGCAGGTGGCCGAGCAACTGGCTGCCTTCGTCCTGCACCTCGATGGCGCCGGAAAGGAACAGGGGATACTGCGACAGCGCCGGCTTGCCCGCCAGCCGCACACCTTCGGGCGCCAGCGCACAGGGGATGGCCTGCAGTCCATGTTTTTCCAATTGCGCCAGCACGACGGGGCGTGTGTCTTTCAGCAGATTGACCCGCAGATCGAGCGGCGCGGGTTGGTTCAGCGCGCGGGCCAGCGCCAACAGTTCGGCTTCCGGCATCAGGCTGGTCAGGCGCTCCGTCAGCCAGTCGGGCAGGTCCGCCTGCTCGGCCAGGGTCAACACGGGTTCTACCTGCGCTTTGCGCTGTGCCAGCCATTCCGCATCGTGCTTCGACAGCACCGCGTCAAGCGAGCGATAACTCAGGCCCGTTGCGCGGATCAACGCCGCCAGCACCAGTTGGCGTGGCGTTGCTCCAGGGCCAACCCAGGCCGTCAGTGAACGCAGCTTGCGCAGCACGGCATACGCCGTATCGGCGATGAAGGCGCGTTCCTGCGGGCCGGAGCGGTGCGCCCGGAAAAAGGCTGACAGCGCGACGTCGGCCGGCTGTTGCAGGCGCAACAGTTCGTGGGTTGCGGCAATCGCCTGGTCGATCAGGAGTCGGGTGATGGCATTATTCATTGTGGATTGTCCAGTTCGACCGCCGTGGCGGTCTGGTCAAAAACTTCGCCCTTGCGGTCGCGATGGCGAATCTTGAGCGGCAGGCGGGTGGAGATGTCGAGCCAGACCTCGGTGGAATCATCGTGCGTCACTCCATCGGCGGGTGGCATGACGAGATGCAGCACGCTGCGCGTCCCAAACGGGGTTTCGAGCTGTGTCGTTTCGGCCACCCTGACCACATGGCGCGCCAGCTTGCGCCCGGTCGCCACCGTTATCGCAAATTCCTTCGTGTCGTGCGGCATCGTGCTGAGTTGATAGAGCATCGACAGCAGATCCTGCACCGGTTCGTTCATGGCCACTTCCGCGCCACTATCCAGGGTCAGGCGTCCCTGCACCGGGTCGAAGCGCAACAACAGTTTGCGCTTGCCATCCCGTTCATTCTTGAATTCGAGCGGCTGCAGACCGGTCGCCACCAGATTGCCGCGGCTTTCCTGAACGACCATCGCCGGTCGGAGCAATGCGGCGATGCCGACGGTTTCGGTCACCGCGCGCAATTGGTAGGTCGTGCCGTCATGCTGCCAGCGATGTTCGGCCTGGCCGACGATAAAACCGCCTGCGCCGCGCGTCACCGCGAAACGGATGCGGCCGCGCTGCGGCCAGGCACGGGCAACTGCCGGATCAAAAGTCGGCGCTGGCGGTACGGCGTCCGCCGCAGGCGTATCAGGCTGCGCGTCTTCCGGCAGAACGGGTGGCGCAGGTTCGGAAACTGCCGTCACGCTTTCCGCAAGCGGCGTGACCACCGGCTCCGGCGGCGCGACAGATGTTTCTCTCGGTGCGCGCCGTTTGACCGGCACGGGCTGCGGCACGACCGGCGCGGCCGTCTGCGCCAGCGGCAGCAGCTGCGCATCGAGCGACGGCAGGTTCGTGGCCTCATCCGCCATGGGCATGCCCCAGCCCGGTACCAGCAGCAGAACCAGATGCAGCATCAGCGAAAGCGCCAATGCCAGCAGGAATGGCCGACGTACGGAAACATTCTCAAGAAACACGCCGGGCCGCCCCAAGTGTTTCCTGGCCCCTTGGGGGGAGAACGCCGCGCAGCGGTGTTATCGGGGGGGGGCTCATTTGCCTGCCGGTACACGCAAGACAACCTCGGCAGGCGTGGTGTCGCTCGTCCAGACGACCCGCCCCGCCTCCAGTCGGCAGCGTCCTTCGAGAATGCCCCGCGCTGCTTGCGGATAGACCTGATGCTCCTGGGCCAGGACCCGCGTTGCCAGCGTGTCGGCCGTATCGCTCGCCAGCACCGGCACGGCGGCCTGGACGATGATCGGGCCGCAATCGAGCGCCGGAGTGACGAAATGCACGGTGCAGCCATGCACGCGCACGCCGGTTTGCAAGGCGGCCTCATGGGTATGCAGGCCGGGGAAGGCGGGCAGCAGGGACGGGTGAATGTTTACCAGTCGCCCTTCAAAGCGCTGCACAAAAGCCTCGGTCAGCACGCGCATGAAACCGGCCAACAGCACCAGATCGGCGCCACGGCGTTCAATCTCGGCGGCCAGCGCCGCGTCAAAATCGTCGCGCGAGGCAAACGCCTGGTGGTCGACAACACAGGTCGGCACGCCGCGCGCGGCGGCCCAGGCGAGCCCGGCGGCGGCGGGGCGATTGCTGATGACGGCAGAGCAGACCCCGGGCAGACGGGCATCGATCAACGCCTGCATGTTGCTGCCGCGGCCGGATATCAGGATGACGTAGCGTTTCATAGCGCCTCCGCCGGGCCGTCCCAAGGAGGCGCAGCAATAAACATGGAGCGGCCCATCGGGCCGCGAACCGCAGTCACCCCCTGCTTCGAGCAGGGGGATGGGGGGATGAGGGTCATTTCAGTCCCGGAACAGGTAGGAAAACAGCGGTGGCCAGGTTTTGCACAATCTTGACGACGCTGCGGTTGGTCTTGTCGGCGACGATCCGGGAAAGCAGATCGAGATTGCCGGCCAGCCGGCCGAACTCGCGCTCGAAACTGAGATTTTGCACCGGCGCCATTTCATTGGAAAACAGGAGGGGAGCGCCCGCCGGAAGATCACCCGCGGGCTGATTGCGCCGCGCGTTCGCCAGCTTCCAGGCGGCGATCTCGACGTTGCGCGCGGCATTATGCAGTTTTTGCGCATCGAGATCATCGAGAATGTAGAACTCCGTCTTGCCATTGAATGCGTCGTGCAGCATGTTCGCCAGCCCGCCGACATACGCCGCCACGCGGTCATGGCCATAGTCCTCGCGCAGGGCGGCCAGCACGGCGGCCGTGCCGAAGCGCCCCTCGGGCTCCGGCGCAATGGCGGCTCGCGCGGGGTCGGCCAGTTGCGCCAACGCCACATCCAGACTGGCATGGCCGCCTTTTTTCCATTCGCGCGGATTGCGGCGGTAAAGCTTCTCCGCCAGTCGCCCCAGGCTGGCGGTGACTTCGCGACGATGCAGATCGGCGACGCGATCCACGTCGGTCTTGGCGAACTGCGCCGGACTCGACACGCAAGCCGCGAGCGGCAGCGCTAACAGGGTAGCAAGACAGGAGCGTCGGTTCATCGTGGGGCCCAGTTTACCCTCACCACTTATAATTGACCGTCCATGCCGCGCATCCAGCCCCTGCCCGACCTCTTGATCAGCCAGATCGCCGCCGGCGAGGTGGTCGAACGGCCGGCTTCGGTGTTGAAAGAACTGATCGAAAACAGCCTGGATGCCGGCGCAACGAAAATCGATGTGCAACTTGAAGAAGGTGGCGTCAAGCTGATCCGCGTCGCCGACGATGGTGGCGGCATCGCCCGCGAGGACCTGCCGCTGGCGCTGGCACGGCACGCCACCAGCAAGATCAGCAGCCTGGCCGACCTCGAACGCGTGGCCAGTTACGGTTTTCGCGGCGAGGCGCTGGCCTCCATCGTCGCCGTGGCGCGGGTGGCCATTACCAGTCGTACCGCCGCCACGCCGCACGCCTGGAAGCTCGATGCCGGCGCGGCGGAGTGCACGCCGGCCGCGCTCGCAAACGGCACGGTGATCAGCGTCGCCGACCTCTATTTCAACACCCCGGCGCGGCGCAAATTCCTCAAAACCACGGCCACCGAATTCGCCCACTGCGACGCCGTGCTCACCCGCATGGCGCAGGCGCGGCCGGATGTCGCGTTCACGCTGACGCATGACGGCCAGGTGAAGCGCCGCCTGCTCGCATCGACCTGCGAGCATCCCCCATCCAGCGCCGACTTTGCGCGCCGCGCCCGCGACCTGCTGGGTGACGAATTTCTCACCCAGGCGCGTGCGGTCGAAGTCATTGCCGGCCCGCTGCGACTCACCGGTTTCGCCGCCCTGCCCGCCTACGCCAAGCGCACGCGCGCCGAGCAATATTTCTATGTCAATGGCCGCTTTGTGCGCGACAAGCTGCTGGTCCATGCGGCGCGCCAGGCCTATGCCGACGTGCTGCATGGCGCGCACCAGCCGGCCTATGTGCTGTTTCTCGAACTCGATCCGGCGGCGGTCGATGTCAATGTGCACCCGGCCAAGACCGAAGTGCGTTTTCGCGATGCACGCGGCGTGCACCAGTTCGTCTTTCACGCCGTGGAGCGCGTATTGGGCGCGCCGCTGGCAGCGGCGCACACCGCCGCGAGTGCCGTACCGCCAGCGCCGACTTTTGCGCCACCCCAACAAGCCAGCTTCACCCTGCGCGAGCCCATTTCAACAGCGGCGACGGCCTATCTGGACTTTGCGCGGCAGGCGTTCAGCGCTGCCGCCGTCCCGCCAGCGCCGACTTTAATGGCCCCCCACGCTCGCAACCCCGGCTCGCTGCCCCCCACAGGGGGGGAGTCGGCTTGGGGCGGCCCAGCGCCGACTTTCAACGCGGCCACCCCGGATCAAGCCGCCGCCATCGACGCCATTCTCGGCGCAACCGG
>JAUXNZ010000303.1 GCA_030682595.1 Rhodocyclaceae bacterium
CCGAAACCCGCGAACACCTTGGCGAAGGTCGGAATCACCCAGATGTTGACGACGAACATGGCGGCAACCATGGCCAGGATGACAAAGCTGGGGTAGCGCAGCGCCGACTTGACCTGTTCGCGCATGAAGCGCTCGAACTCCATGTGGTCGAACAGGCGCAGCAGCACCTCCTCAAGACGGCCGGTCATCTCGCCCACCCGCACCATGGCGAGATAGAAGTTCGTGAATATCTTGGGATGGCGCGCCAGCGAAACCGAGAGTTCGCGGCCGGAATCGAGACTTTCGCGCAGGCTGCCCAGCACGGATTTCATCGCCGGATTGCCGCTCGATTCCTGCAGGCCGGCCAGCGCGCGCATGATCGGCACGCCGGCTTTCATCAGGGTGTAAAGCTGGCGGGTGAACAGCAGGATGTCGACGTGCAGGACTTGCGGCGCAAAGAAATTTAAGCCCGATCCGCCCGATCCGCCGTCCTTTTTCAGCGCACTGGCGGGCGCCGGCTTGATTTCCAGCGGCGTGACGCCGCTGCCGAACAGCAGGTCGGCCACCGCTCCGGGCGTCGCGCCTTCGAGCACGCCATTGACGACTTCGCCGGCGCTGTTTTTGCCGCGGTAGGTGAAGGCGGGCATCGTCTACCTATTCGTCCAGTTGGGTGGCGATGCGCATGGCTTCGTCGATGGTGGTGCGGCCATTCACCACCAGTCGCACGGCGTCGCGGCGCAGGGTGTGGCCGGCCATCTGCTCGCGGCCGATGCGCATGAATTCGTTGGGGTCGCCGTGGTTGGCGGCTTCGACCAGCGCGTTGCTCATTTCGAGGAATTCATACACGGCCTGGCGGCCCTGATAGCCGGTACTGGCGCAGTGGGCGCAGCCGCGGCCTTTTGCGTAGCTGAACCTTGCCGCGCGGTCGCCGAGTTCGTAACGCAGCCATTCCAGTTCGTGCGGCTCGGGTGGGTGCTCCGCGCTGCAGTTTTGGCAGATGACGCGCACCAGCCGCTGCGCCAGCACCATCTGGATCGACAGCGCGACCATGTAACGCGGCACGCCCATGTCGAGCAGCCGGATCGGGGTCGACAGGGCATCGTTGGTGTGCAGGGTGGAGAGAACCAGGTGGCCGGTCATGGCGGCGCGCATGCCGATCTCGGCGGTTTCCTGGTCGCGCATCTCGCCGATGAGGATGATGTCCGGGTCCTGGCGCAAGGCGGTGCGCAGGACGCGGGTGAAGGAGAGGTCGATCTTTTCATGCACCTGCACCTGATTGAGGCCGGGCAGGCGGTATTCGACCGGGTCTTCGACCGTGATGATCTTTTTTTCCGGACTGTTGAGCTCGTTCATCGCCGCATACAGCGTGGTCGTCTTGCCCGAGCCGGTCGGCCCGGTGACCAGCACGATACCCGACGGTCGCCCGATCGCCTGGCGGAAGCGTTCGAGCACGCGGGGCGGCATCTGCAGTTTGTCAAGCTGCAAGAGGCCGGTGTTCTGCGCCAGCAGACGCATCACCACCGACTCGCCATGCTGGGTGGGCATAGTCGAAATCCGCACATCGACATTCGCACCGCGCAGCTTGATGTTGAAGCGGCCATCCTGCGGCAGGCGTTTTTCCGAAATATCGAGACCCGACATCAATTTGAGGCGCAGCACCAGCGCCGTCGAAATCTTGCTGTCGGCTTCAGTCTGGATGTGCAGCACACCGTCGATGCGGAAGCGGATCAGCAGCGATTTTTCCTGGGGCTCGATGTGGATGTCCGAGGCGCGGGTCTTTTGCGCTTCTTCGAACACGGTCTGCAAGAGCCTGACCACCGGCGCATCCTCGGCGCCCGGCGTGATGCCGAGCACGATGCCGAATTCGACCGGAATGTCGCCCATCTCCTGGGTGAGGTCCTTGGCGAGGCTGGAAATTTCCTCGGTGCGGCGATAGACGCGGTCGAGCAGGGGCAGCAACTGGCCCTCGGTAACGACGGCGAGGTCGATGTCGCGGCGGACGATGCGGGCAATCTCGTCGAAGGCGGCCAGGTCGGTGGGATCGGACATGCCGACGCGCAACATGCCGTGTTTCTCATCCATCACCAGCGCGCGGAAGCGGCGGGCCGGGGCTTCGGGCAGCAGCTTGATCAGATCCGATTGCGGCCGGAATTCTTTCAAGTCGATGAATTCCGCGCCCAGTTGACGCGCCAGCGCTTTCGAGATGCCCTGTTCGGTGGCGTAGCCCGACTCGACCAAAACGCGACCCAGTTTGCGGCCGCTCTTCTTCTGCTCGGCCAGGGCGAGCGTCAGTTGTTCCTCGGTGATGACGTTCTGCTGTACCAGCAGGTCGCCGAGACGAATCTTTTCCGGTCGGGCCATAGGTCTTTCGCGCTATCCGCTAAACTTCGAAACAACTCACAATGCCACACCCCCCATGTTCCAGATCGTCTTATATCAACCTGAAATCCCGCCCAATACCGGGAATGTGATTCGTTTGGCGGCCAATGCGGGCTGCGTGTTGCATCTGGTCGAACCGCTCGGCTTCGATGTCAGCGCGCCGCAGCTGCGCCGCGCCGGGCTGGATTATGCCGAATTTGTCGATATGCAGGTGCATGCGGACTGGGCGGCCTGTCAGCTTGCGCTGGGTGGGGCGCGCCGCTTTGCCTTCAGTACGCGCGGCACGACGCGCTACGCCAGCGTGAGCTACCAGCCGGGCGACGCCTTCATTTTCGGCCCGGAAACGCGCGGCCTGCCGGCGGAAATGCTGGCGGCCCTGCCGCCGGAAAACCGCCTGCGACTGCCGATGATGCCGGACAACCGCAGTTTGAACCTGTCGAATACCGTGGCGATTGCCGTGTATGAAGCTTGGCGGCAGCAGGGGTTCGC
>JAUXNZ010000331.1 GCA_030682595.1 Rhodocyclaceae bacterium
CAGCCGTAGGCTTCGAGCACGACGGCGTCGAGTTCGTCGTGCAGGCTTTTGAGCACGGCGACGAGGCCTTTTTCGTGGATGGATTTCTCTTTTGCCGTAAGTGGCGCCGTCCCCATGTTGGAGCGACCCGGCTGCGCCGTCTCGCCAGCGCCGACTTTCACCAGCACGTTGTAGAGGCCGGTCAGCGTGAGTTCGTCATGCGCGGCCAGCACGCGCTTGCGATGGGCGTCGATCTGTTCGGCGAGGTCGCGGATGCGGGCTTGTTGTTCCGGGCTGGCGGCGGGGAAGGGGAAGGTTTCGAAGCAAAGGGTCTTACTGTAGACCGGGCGATCCTCAAGTGTGCCGCCTGTTGCTAATGCCCAGACGACATGCACGCGGCTAGACAGTACGCCGAGGAAATAAGCATCGTCGAGTGCAATAGCGACCAGCTTTTGGTCGGGGAGAATCTTTCCATCGAGAAACTGAAACGCTCGGTGTTTTGCAACCATCGCGGTAGCGATGTAGCGCGATAGGTTTTTCAGAGCACGACGCAAATCTTCGTTGTTGCGGCGGTGGAGCCACCATTTCTCGCGTAAGTCCTTGTCACGGTTGGCGTCGCGTTCCGGTTTTACGCGGTCAAGCAACCATTGATATAGCTTGGGAAAGCGTGAGCGTACTTGCTCTGCGGTCAGACCGTGGCAGTCGATGACAAGGACGCCGCGTGGCCGATCAGTCAGGTCCTTGCCGTTGCGATAGGGTTTGATCGGCGCTTCGGTTTCAAATCGTGCGGCGTCTTCGGGTGTAACCACCATGCCGGCACCGTGCGGAATGACGCCGGCCGTGCTGAGGCTGCTATTCGCCTGTAAAGCCTGCGTTGCCGCGACGTTTGCGCCGATGGCGAGGTCGGCGTGGATGGTACCGTTGCGCTCGGCGAGTTCCACGTCCAGACCTTCGCCCTTGCCCTCGCGCTCGGTGGTCACATCGATCCGGCGCCCTTCGCCTTGCCCCGGTAAAACAACAGTCATGGCGATGCGCACGGCAGCGCCATCGGCGCTATCGACCCACGGGTGGTCGGGGATGGCAAAGTCCAGATGCAGGCCGGCATCGAGTGCCTGCTGCACAACGCGGCGGTTGTAAGTCATCGTAATGCTGTTAGTGGTGATGAAGCCAAAGCGCGAAAGCTTGCCTTGCGCGACAAGTTGCGCGGCGTGATGCCACCAGAACATGACGAAGTCGGCGGATTCGGGCACATCTTTCCATGAACCGCGCAAGGCATCGACATAGCCGTCGCCAAGTGCTGCGCGTATTTTGAGTTTGCCAATGAAGGGCGGATTGCCGACCACCACATCCGCCGCCGGCCAGTCGGCGCGGCGCGGGTTTTTGTAGCGTTCCAGCGGCACGCGCGCCGCTTCGTCGGGCACGGGTTCGCCGGTGACCGGGTGGGTCTTGAATGTGCGGCCGTCCCAACGGCTGACGGGGATGCCTTTTTCGTCCAGCGCGTAATCGAAACCGTCGTGGGCGAGCACGGCGTCGCGGCATTCGATGTTGCGGAAGTCCTTGAGGATGGGCGCGGGCGGCAAACCGCTGCCTTGCGTGCGGAAGTGCCATTGCAGATAGCCGATCCACAGCACCAGTTCGGCGATGGCGGCGGCGCGCGGGTTGATTTCGAGGCCGAGGAACTGGTGTGGGTCGACGGTCAGCCCTTCGGCTTCGAGCAGCGTCTGCGTTTCGCCGAGGTCGTGGAGCTGGTTGAGCACTTCGCCTTCGAGGCGTTTCAGATGTTCCAGCGCGACATACAAAAAGTTGCCGCTGCCGCAGGCCGGGTCGAGCACGCGCAGGTGGCAGAGTTTGTGATGGAAATTGCGCAGTTCGGCGACGGCTTCCTTGTGGCGGCCTTCGTTGGCGAGCAGCACCGCCGCGCCCTGCACATAGGCCCAGTTCTGGCGCAGCGGTTCGATGACGGTGGGCTGGACGAGACGGTCGACATAGGCGCGCGGCGTGTAGTGGGCGCCGAGGGCGTGGCGCTCGGCCGGGTCGAGGGCGCGTTCGAGCAGGGTGCCGAAGATGGCGGGCTCGACCTGCGTCCAGTCGGCTTTGGCGGCTTCGATGAGCAGGCCGATCTGTTGTTTGGTGAGGGGCAATACTTCGGGTTGTTTGAACAGCTTGCCGTTGAAGCGCGGCAGGGTCTGGCGCAACACGACAGAAAAGCCGCCGCGATCCATTTCCTGCCAGAGCGCCCCGACCAAAGGCACGAACTGGCTGGTGTCGTCCTTCAGGCTGTGCAGCAGCGTGGTGAAGCTGCCCTTGGGAATCAGCCCGACATCTTCGGCGAACATGCAAAACAGGCAGCGGGTAAGAAAGCCGGCGACGGTTTCGGCGGCATGCCTGGCGGCTTCCAGCGACTTCGCCACTTCGGCGAGATGCGTGGCGATTTCGCGGGTGACTTTTGCGCTGGCGGTGGCCGGGTCGAGCGCCAGCGGGTCGCGCCAGACGGTGGCCAGCCGCGCACGGATGGTTGCGTCGGCGAGATCGGCGAGGCGAATGCGATGCGAGCGCGGATCGGGGAAGGGCGTGTAGGTCGCGCCGCTCCTGGAGAATTCGGCATACAGTTCGATGACATTGCCGACGTCGACCACGATGAGGAAGGGCGGCCGGCCTTCGGCGGCGGGCAGGGCGCGGGCGTAGCCTTCGGCCTGGCTGCGGGCGCGCAGCAGGGTGTCGTCGAAGCTCTTTGTCGATCCAGGCGCCGTCCTGCCAGCGCCGACTTTGCCAACATCATCCCGCTGGCTGCCTTTTATCTTCTTCGCCTCAAGCACAAAGCAGCCGCGCCGGTAGCAGTCGATGCGGCCGGGGCTGCTGCCGCCGTCGCCATGACTGAAGCTGACCGGCCGCTCGAACATGTAGTCATCCCGGTGTGCGGGCGCTTCGACACCAAGCAGTGCGCAAAGCTCGATGACGAAGCTCTGGGCAGTGGCGAGCTCGGAAGCAGTCACGCCCTGCCAGCGGGCGATGAAGGTTTCGATGGGGTCCGGGGTGGCGGTCATTAATCGAAGCGTTGCGGCCATTTGCGGGAGGTGTGGAAGATCCGCAAAATCTCCACCGCCTGTTCGCGCACGCGGTAGGGCAGGATGTAGGGAAAACGCGTGACGACGAGCTCGCGCGTGCCGGGCACGCGGCCCGGCCGTCCCATCTGGGGGTGTGC
>JAUXNZ010000334.1 GCA_030682595.1 Rhodocyclaceae bacterium
GGGCTGGACGGTGAAACGCTGGTGGCCAGGCTCGACCGCGCCGGTTTCGCCGTTGCCAGCGGCGCGGCCTGTTCATCGGCCAACCCGGAACCTTCGCATGTACTACTGGCCATGGGCGTCGCGCCATGGACGGCGCGTGGCGCCGTGCGTGTCAGCCTGGGGCCCGAAACCACGGCGGCGGAGATTGCCGGTTTCCTGCAGGCGCTGTCCGTCACCGTATCCAATTTGCAATCGCTGGCCGCAATCGCTGTCACGGCCGACTGACCTGGAGTTCAAACCTATGCTGAAACTACCCATCTACCTCGACTACTCGGCAACGACCCCGGTCGATCCGCGCGTGGCCGCGAAGATGATCCCCTGGCTGACCGAGCACTTCGGCAATCCGGCCTCACGTTCCCATCCGTTCGGCTGGGAGGCCGACGCGGCGGTCGAAGCCGCGCGCGAAGAAGTCGCCAAACTGGTGAATGCCGACCCGAAAGAAATTATCTGGACCTCGGGCGCGACCGAATCGAACAACCTCGCCATCAAGGGCGCGGCGCATTTCTACGCCGGCACGCGCGGCAAGCACATCGTCACCGTGGCCACCGAACACAAGGCCGTACTCGATACATTCAAGGAGCTCGAGCGCCAGGGTTTCGAGGCGACCTATCTCGAACCGCAACCCAATGGCCTGATCACCGTCGACCAGTTCAAGGCCGCCTTGCGCAAGGACACCGTGCTGGCTTCCGTGATGGCGGTTAACAACGAGATCGGCGTGATCCAGCCGATTGCCGAACTGGGCGAAATCTGCCGTGCCGCCGGCGTGATCTTCCACGTCGATGCCGCGCAGGCCACCGGCAAGATGCCGCTCGACCTGGCCACGCTGAAGGTCGATCTGATGTCCTTCTCGGCGCACAAAACCTATGGCCCCAAGGGCATCGGCGCGCTGTATGTGCGCCGGAAGCCGCGCATCCGACTCGAAGCGCAGATGCACGGCGGCGGCCATGAGCGCGGCATGCGTTCCGGCACGCTGGCGACGCACCAGATCGTCGGCATGGGCGAAGCGTTCCGCATCGCCCGCGAGGAAATGGCCATCGAGAACGATCGCATCCGCATGCTGCGCGACCGGCTGCTGAAGGGTTTGCAGGACATCGAGGAAACCTACGTCAATGGCGACATCGACAGCCGCGTGCCGCATAACCTCAACATCAGCTTCAACTTTGTCGAGGGCGAATCGCTGATTATGGCGATCAAGGACATCGCGGTCTCCTCGGGCTCCGCCTGCACCTCGGCATCCCTTGAGCCCTCGTATGTCCTGCGGGCGCTGGGACGTTCGGACGAACTCGCGCACAGCTCGATCCGTTTCACCATCGGCCGCTTCACCACCGAAGAGGAAATCGATTTCACCATCAAGCTGCTGCACGACAAGATCGGCCGCTTGCGCGAACTTTCGCCCTTGTGGGAAATGTTCCAGGATGGCGTTGACCTGGATTCAGTCCAATGGGCAGCACATTGATGCTGGTGCACCAATGTGCTGCCCTGCGGGCAAATAAACTATCCCACCCCCCAGCCCCCGCCCCGAGGGCGGGGGTGACTAGTCAGAGATAATTCAAGGAGTACTGGAATGGCATACAGCGAAAAGGTCATCGACCACTACGAAAACCCCCGCAACGTCGGCTCCTTCGGCAAGGATGAAGAAGGCGTCGCGACCGGCATGGTCGGCGCGCCGGCCTGCGGCGACGTGATGAAGTTGCAGATCAAGGTCGGCAAGGATGGCATCATCGAGGACGCCAAATTCAAGACCTATGGCTGCGGTTCGGCGATTGCTTCGAGTTCGCTGGTCACCGAGTGGGTGAAAGGCAAGACGCTCGATCAGGCGCTCGACATCAAGAACACCCAGATCGCCAATGAATTGGCGCTGCCGCCGGTGAAGATTCACTGCTCGATTCTCGCCGAGGATGCCATCAAGGCGGCGGTGGCCGACTACAAGCAAAAGCAGGGGAGCCATTAAATGGGCGTCACCCTGTCTGAAGCGGCTGCCCGGCACGTCTCGGGTTTCATTGCCAAGCGCGGCAAGGGCATCGGCATCCGCCTGGGCGTGAAAACTTCCGGTTGTTCCGGCATGGCCTACAAACTTGAATTCGCCGACAGCGCCGAACCTGATGACATCGTTTTCGACAGCCACGGACTCAAGGTGCTGATCGACCCGAAAAGCCTGCCCTACTTGGAGGGCACGGAACTCGATTACACCCGTGAGGGTTTGAATGAGGGTTTCAAGTTCAACAACCCGAATGTCAAGGATCAGTGCGGCTGCGGCGAGAGCTTCCACGTTTGATGACCAGCTTCGATCAGGAAACCCTCCGGCTGGATTTCTTCAGCCTGTTCGGCTTGCCACGCCAGCAGGGGCTGGATGTTGACCGGCTTGAGGTGCTCTATCGCGACATCCAGTCCAAAGTCCATCCAGACAAGTACGCACATCTGGCGGATGGCGACAAGCGCCTGGCGATGCAGTGGGCGACGCATGTGAATGAGGCCTACCAGACGCTCAAGGATCCACTGCAGCGGGCGCGTTACCTGTTGCAACTGGCCGGCCATGATATCCGGCTGGAAACCAACACCGCCATGCCGATTGAATTCCTGGTCGAACAGATGGAATTGCGTGAGGCGGTGGTCGCCGCCAAGGATGCGGGCGACGTCGACCCGCTCGATGTTTTGCACCGGCGGCTGAAAAAAGACCTTCGCGCCGAATACGCGGCGCTGCAGCAGGCCCTGGATGACCACGCACTCGAACGGGCCGGGGGGTTGGTCAGGCAACTGATGTTCCAGGAAAAACTTATTCACGAAGTCGATGACGCGCTGGAAGTGATTGAAAGATAGAGTCACTCGGCCACTACGAACTTCGCAGGGAGTAAATAAAAAGAATGGCATTACTGCAACTATCCGAGCCCGGTCAATCGGCCGCGCCGCACGAACACCGGCTGGCGGTCGGCATTGATCTGGGCACCACCAATTCGCTGGTCGCCACGGTCAGGAGCGGCATGGCCGTTGTCCTCAGCGACGAGTTGGGCCGCTCGTTGCTGCCTTCCGTGGTGCGTTATGCCGCTGCCGGACCTGTAGAGGTCGGCTTCAGCGCGGAGGCGCATCAAGCGGCCGATCCGAAGAACACCATCGCTTCGGTAAAGCGCTTCATGGGGCGCGGGCTTGCGGATATCGCCCACAGTGAGTCGCTGCCTTACGACTTCATCGAAACCGAGGGGATGGTCAAACTGAAGACCGCGCAGGGTGTGAAAAGCCCGGTCGAAGTCTCGGCGGACATTCTCCGGGCCTTGAAGGACCGTGCCGAAGCCGCGCTGGGCGGCCCACTCACCGGCGCGGTGATCACCGTGCCGGCCTATTTCGACGATGCCCAGCGCCAGGCAACCAAGGATGCCGCACGGCTGGCAGGCATGTCGGTGTTGCGGCTGCTGAACGAGCCTACCGCGGCGGCAATTGCCTACGGCCTTGACAATGCCGCCGAGGGGATCTACGCGGTTTACGATCTGGGTGGCGGCACCTTCGACATTTCGATCCTCAAGCTGTCCAAAGGCGTGTTTCAGGTGCTGTCCACCGGCGGCGATTCCGCGCTGGGCGGCGACGACTTCGACCATCGTGTGTTTTGCTGGGTCATCGAACAGGCCAAGCTTTCGCCCGTTTCGCTGGGCGACGCCCGCCTGCTGCAGATGCGTGCCCGCGAGGCCAAGGAATATCTGACTCAGCATGGTGAGGCACCGATTACCGCCAAGTTGTCGACGGATGAGTTCGTTGATCTCAAGCTGACTTCGGAAATTTTCTCGGAAATCACCCGCACGCTGGTGCAAAAAACCCTCGGGCCGACCAAGAAGGCGTTGCGCGATGCCGGTCTTGCCCCTGAGGACATCAAGGGTGTGGTGATGGTTGGTGGCGCCACGCGCATGCCGCAGATTCAGCACGCCGTCGAGGCCTTCTTCGGCAAGGAGCCGCTCAACAACCTAGACCCGGACAAGGTGGTGGCGCTGGGTGCCGCGACGCAGGCCAATCTGCTCGCCGGCAATCGCGCCGCCGGTGACGACTGGTTGCTGCTCGACGTGATTCCGCTCAGCCTGGGGCTGGAAACCATGGGCGGCCTGGTGGAAAAGATCATCCCGCGCAACTCGACGATTCCCGTCGCGCGCGCGCAGGAGTTCACCACGTTCAAGGATGGCCAGACCGCACTCGCCCTGCAAGTGGTGCAGGGCGAGCGCGAACTGGTCTCGGATTGCCGTTCGCTGGCACGGTTTGAGCTGCGCGGCATTCCGCCGATGGTGGCTGGCGCGGCGCGCATTCGCGTCACCTTTCAGGTCGATGCCGACGGGTTGCTGTCGGTGGCGGCGCGCGAGCAAACCACCGGCCACGAGGCGCACATCGAAGTGAAACCTTCCTATGGCTTGAGCGACGACGAAATCACTTCGATGCTCAAGGATGGTTACACGCACGCCTCGGATGATGCTTTCCGGCGCGCACTGCGCGAGGCGCAGGTCGAGGCGCAGCGCCTGGTCGAGGCGGTGCAGTCGGCCCTGAAGGACGATGCCCACCTGCTTTCAATTCTTGAGCGCGCGCATATCGACAGTTGTCTGACCAAGCTGCAATCCGTGCTGATCGGCGATGACCGCCGCGCCATCGATGCGGCGCTGGATGCGCTCTCCAAGGGCACGGCGGAATTCGCCGCACGCCGCATGAACCAGGGCGTCCGGCGCGCCCTGGCCGGGAAAAAAATTGATGAGATGAATCTATGACCCAAATTATTGTCTTGCCCCACGTTGAACTGTGTCCGGAGGGTGCGGTCATCGAGGCTGCTCCCGGCACGTCGATCTGCGATGCCCTGCTCGACAACGACATTGACATCGAGCACGCCTGCGAAAAATCCTGCGCCTGCACCACCTGTCATGTGGTGATTCGCGAAGGTTTTGAAACGCTTGAACCCGCGGAGGAAATCGAGGAAGATCTGCTCGACAAGGCGTGGGGGCTCGAACCGAACTCCCGGCTGTCCTGTCAGGCGCTGGTGACCGATACGCCGCTGGTGGTGGAAATTCCGAAATACACGATCAACATGGCAAAAGAGGGGCACTCGAAAAAATGAAATGGACCGATAGCCTGGATATCGCCATTGAACTGGCCGAACGCCATCCCGAGGTTGACCCCACGGCGCTCAACTTCGTCGATCTGATGCGCTGGGTGATGGCCTTGCCCGGTTTCGAGGAAGACGAGCGTCACTGCGGCGAGAAGAAGCTCGAAGCGATTCAGCAGGCCTGGATCGACGAGGTTGAATAGCCCTTGCCAAAAACATGCCGGTCCGCCCCAAATGTTTTTTGGCCCCCTGGGGGGATAACTCCGCATAGCGGAGTTTTCGGGGGGGGCCTTGTCGACACCCACTGCCACCTCGATGCGGCAGAGTACGATGCCGATCGCGATGAAGTGTATGCCGCCGCAAAAGTCGGCGCTGGCGGGACGGCGCAAGCCGGATGCGCCGCCAACTGGGTTACGGCGCTCGTTGTGCCGGCGGTCGAGCGCGCCAACTTCGGCGCCGTGGCGAGTGTTTGCCGTGAATATCCGGGCTGCTTTCCGGCCTATGGCATCCATCCGCTGTATGTCGATCGCGCTCGTCCCGAGGACCTCGCCGCGCTGCGCGAAATACTGACGCGCGAACCGGTCGTGGCGGTGGGCGAAATCGGCCTGGACCGTTATGCCGCGCAGCGAGACGATGCGCGCCAGGAATTTTATTTCGTCGAGCAACTGAAGATCGCACGTGAGCTCGACCTGCCGGTGCTCTTGCACGTGCGTCGTGCCATCGATCCGATCCTGAAACATCTGCGGCAGAGCCGGGTTGGTGGCATCGCCCACGCCTTCAATGGCAGCCGGCAGCAGGCCGACGAGTTCATCAAGCTCGGTTTCAAGCTCGGCTTCGGCGGCGCGCTGACCTTTCCCGGCTCGAAGCGCATCCGCGCGCTGGCGGCGGACCTGCCGCTCGACAGCATCGTGCTCGAAACCGATGCGCCGGACATGCCACCACAATGGAAAGTCGGCGCCCGCAACACGCCAGCCGAGTTGCTACCGATCGCTGAAACACTGGCACAATTACGGGGTCTGTCGCTGGCCGAGATCGCCGCGGCAACCAGTGCCAATGCCTGCGCGGTGCTGCCGCGCCTCAAAGATTTTCAACACAACCCAGAGAGAGAAAAACCATGAGCAAGACTGTCACCCTGCATGGCAACCCCTTCCGCGTCGCCGGCGATCTTCCCGCCGTTGGCACCAGCGCACCCGCGCTCACCCTCACCAATGGCGAACTGGCCGATGTCACGCTGGCCAGCTTCGCGGGCAAGCGCAAGGTGCTGAACATCGTACCGAGCCTCGATACGCCGACCTGCGCGACTTCGACGCGCAAGTTCAACGAATCCGCCGCGACATTGAAGAACACCGCCGTGCTGGTCGTGTCGGGCGACCTGCCCTTCGCGGCCGGTCGTTTCTGTTCTGTCGAAGGGCTGAAAAATGTCGCGCATCTGTCGACCTTCCGCCACCCGGAATTCATGAAAGCCTGGGGTGTGGCAATGGACGAAGGCCCGCTGCTCGGCCTGACTGCACGCGCCGTCGTGGTGCTCGATGAAAACGACCGCGTGCTGCACAGCCAGTTGGTGCCCGAGATCGGCGACGAACCCGACTACGCCGCCGCGCTGAAAGTTCTGTAATCCTCAGTCGAGGACGTGCGAGACCAGACCGTCGGCGAGTTTCGGTTCGAACCAGGTTGATTTTGGCGGCATGACCTGGTTGTTGTCGGCGACGGCCATCAACTGATCCATGCGCGTCGGATGGAGGGCGAAGGCGACGGCCATTTCGCCGGAATTGACTCGCCGTTCGAGTTCGCCCAGGCCCCGGACGCCACCGACGAAGTCGATGCGCTTGTCACGGCGCAGGTCGGTGATGCCGAGAATCGGGCCAAGCAGGTGGTCGGATAACAGTGATACGTCCAGTCGTGCCACCGGATCGGCGGGAATCAGTTCTGGCTTGATGGTCAGCTTGTACCACTGACCAGCCAGATACATGCCGAACTCGCCAGGCTGCGCGGGTTTGACTCGCTCCGGGCTTTCCTCGACCGCGAAGGCCGCGGCGAGCCGTCCCGTCAGCGCCGACTTTTCCATGCCGTGCAGGTCTTTCACCACGCGGTTGTAGTCGAGAATTTTCATGTCGTGCTGGGGAAAGATCACCGCCAGAAAATAGTCTGACGATAGCTCGCGTTCCTCCTGCCGCCGGGCTGCCGCGACGCGCGCGGCAGCGGCGGAGCGGTGGTGGCCGTCGGCAATGTAAAGCGCCTCCATGCCGTCGAAGCAGCGCGTGATGGCGTCGATCTGCGCGGCGTCGTCCAGCATCCAGATCTGGTGGCGCACGGTGCTATGAGCGTCGTCGGCGGTAACATCGGCGACGGCTTTGCCCCGGGCGATGGCGTCGATCAGCGCATCCGCCAAGGCGGAGTCCGGATAGGCGAGCAGCACCGGCCCGGTCTGGGCGTTGGTTGCCTCGATTTGCCGCACCCGGTCGTCTTCCTTGTCGGGGCGGGTGAATTCGTGTTTCTTGATGCGGTTGTTGGCATAGCAGGAGACAGATGCGGTGGCAACCAGTCCGGTCTGAACATGTGCCCCCATCGTCAGCCGGTAGGCGTAATAACACGGCGCGGCATCGCGCGCCAGCACGCCGGCCGTCAGCATCGCGCCGATGTTTTCCGCTGCCTTGGCATACACGGCCGGGTCATAGGGATTGATGTCGGCGGGTAAATCGATTTCCGGCCGCGAAACGTGCAGGAACGACCAGGGCTTGCCGGTGGCACCATGGACAATATTGCGCGCCTCATCGGCTGACAGCACGTCATAGGGTGGAGCGGCCACCTCGGCGGCGCGGCCGGGAGCGGGGCGCAGTCCGCGAAAAGGCTTGATCAGTGTGGTCATCGGCTTATTTGGCTTGACCAGCCCGGCCGGCCAAGGGGCCGCGCAGGGCGTCGTGCGCCTCGCGGATCATTTTTTCCGTGGTCGGCCAGTCGACGCAGGCATCGGTCACCGAACAGCCGTATTTGAGCTTGGACAGATCCGCGGGGATCGGCTGGTTGCCCGCTTCGATGTTGCTCTCGATCATCAGACCGACGATGGATTTGTTGCCGAGCCGGATCTGATTCACCACGTCGTGCATCACCAGGGGTTGCAGTTCCGGCTTTTTATAGCTGTTGGCGTGCGAGCAATCGACGACGATATTGGCGGCCAGCTTGGCCTTGGCCAGGGCATTTTCCGCCAGTGCCACGCTGACCGTGTCGTAATTCGGCCGGTCGCCGCCGCCGCGCAGCACCAGGTGGCCGTAGCGGTTGCCACAGGTGCGCACCACGCTGGAGCGGCCCTGCATGTTGATGCCGAGGAAATTGTGC
>JAUXNZ010000001.1 GCA_030682595.1 Rhodocyclaceae bacterium
CGCCGCGGCCTGCATGATCGGCCAGTCCGAATCCGAACCCATGACAATGCCGACCAGCGGGTGCGTGGTGGTCATAGTTCCTCCGCCGGGCCGCCCCAAGGAGGACCAGCCAAAACATGGAAGCCGTGAAGCGGCTGAACAATCGTCACCCCCTTCCTGATGAAGGGGGATGAGGGGATGGGAGTCATTTAGCTGACCTCTGGGCCGATTCGAGGGTGTTGGCGAGCAGCATGGTGATGGTCATCGGGCCGACGCCGCCGGGCACCGGGGTGATGAGTCCCGCGACTTCCTTGGCCGATTCGAAATCGACGTCGCCGCAGAGCTTGCCTTCGGGGGTGCGATTGATGCCGACATCGATCACCGTCGCGCCGGGTTTGATCATGTCGCCCGTGATCATCTTCGGCTGGCCGACCGCGGCGACCAGGATGTCGGCGCGGCGGGTGTGAAAGGCGAGGTCCCGGGTGCGCGAATGGCAGATCGTCACCGTGCAGCTTTCGGCCAGGAGCAGCATCGCCATTGGCTTGCCGACGATGTTGCTGCGGCCGACGATGACGGCCTCGGCGCCCTTGAGGGGAACGTTCTCGGACGCCAGCATTTTCATCACGCCGTAGGGCGTGCAGGGAACGAAGCGTGGATTGCCCTGCATCAGCGCGCCGACGTTTTCGACATGGAAACCATCGACATCCTTCTCGGGAGAAATGGCTTCGAGCACCGCCTCGGCATCGAATTGCTTGGGCAGCGGCAGTTGCACCAGAATGCCATGCACGGCGGGGTCGGCGTTGAGCGCGGCGATCTTGCCGAGCACGACCATCGGCTCGACATTGACCGGGTAGGTCTCCTTGATCGAACGGAAGCCGGCCTTTTCGCAGGCCGCGACCTTGTTCTTCACATAGACAGCCGAGGCGGGGTCTTCGCCGACGAGGATCACCGCCAGGCAGGGCGTGATGCCCTGGGTGGCCTTGAGGGCGACGACCTTTTCCGCCAGTTCGGCGCGTACGGTTTCCGCCAGTGCCTTGCCATCGATGATTTTCGCTGTCATGTGGTTACCTCTTCCTTGGTGTGGGTGGCCGCGGCGGCACGGCCGGCGGCGAAGGCGCGGCGGTTCAGTTCGACGATGGCCGTGCCCTTTCTGGCGAAGCGCGCCTCGATGCAACGCAGCAACACGTCGGCGGAAAACGGCAGGTGATCGGCGATGGCGCCGAGCATGACGGTATTGCCCAGGCGCAGGTCGCCCAGATTGCTGGCGATGGTGGCGGCATCGAAACTCACGGTGCGGATGCCGGCGGCGCGCATGTCGCCGATCGGATCCTTCGGGTAGTCGAAGAGGCCAATCTCGACCACTGGTGGCACCAGCCGCGAGTCATTCACCAGCGCCAGGCCGTCGGGGCGCAGATAGTGCGACCAGCGCAGCGCCTCGGCCGCCTCGAAGCCGAGCAGTACATGCACGGTGCCCGGAGCGATCTGCGGCGAGAGCACTTTCGGGCCGAAGCGCAGGTGCGAGGTGACGCAGCCGCCGCGTTGGGCCATGCCGGCCACTTCGGTTTTCTTGGCGTCGTGGCCTTCGGCGATGGCCGCCTCGGCCAGAATTTCCGTGGCCGTCATGACCCCCTGACCGCCGACGCCGATGACGAGGATGTTGGTTATTTCATTTTGCATAATTAGTTCCTCAGACCGGGTGCAGCCTGGCCACGACGCGCGGCCCTTCGACCTGCATGATGGCGTCCGGCGCACAGGGCTGGAGACACATGCCACAGCCGGTGCAGGCGATCGGGTCGATGCGCACGAAGGCGAGTTCGACTTCCTTGCCGGACGGTTTCACCACCTTCTCGCGATGCGTGACATGAATCGCCGGGCAGCCGACATCGATGCAGTTGCCGCAGCCGGTGCATTTGTCTTCATCGACATGGTAGGCGCGCGCCGCCTTGAATTCGTCGGTGAGCACGCAGGGCCGGTAGGCGAGGATGACGGAGACCTCCGCGATCTTGGTTTCCTCGCGGATCACTTTGAACAGCTTGGGCATCTCGTAGGGGTCGACCTCGCGCACCCGCTCGGGCTTGACTCCCAGGGCCTCGACCAGCTTGCGGAAGTCGATGCGCGGCGCCGGGTTGCCGCGAATGTCGAGGCCGTTGGCGGGGGTGTTCTGGCCGCCGGTCATGCCCACCGTGCCATTGTCGAGCAGCAGGAAGGTGATGTTGCTGTTGTTGTAGGTCGCGTCGAGCAGGCCCTGCATGCCCATGTGCATGAAGGTCGAGTCGCCCATCACGGCCAAAATCTTCTTGTCCTTGTCGGCCGCGCCGCGGCCCTTGTCCATGCCGTGCGCAACGGTCACGGCGGCGCCCATGCAGATCGTCGTGTCGAGCGCATTCCACGGGTGGCCGGCGCCGAGCGTGTAGCAGCCGATGTCGCCGGCAACGATGATGTTCTTGAGCTGCGACAGGGTGTAGTAGATGCCCATGTGCGGGCAGGAGGCGCACAGCGTGGGTGGGCGCGGAAAAACCGCGGCCGCGGACGCGGGCCGTGCGGTCGGCGCCATGCCCTCGTCCAGCAGAAAGTCGATGGCGGGCTTGAGCACCTGCGGTGCGAGTTCGCCCAGCTTGGGCAGCAAATCCTTGCCGTGGCAATTGATGCCGGCGGACTTCAAGTCGGTTTCGACGACGGGTTCGACTTCCTCGACCACCACAAGACGATCGACCTGCGCGGCCAGTGCCCGCACCTTGTCGAGCGGCACCGGGTGGCTCATGCCGAGCTTGAGCACCGGCGCATCCGGAAAGGCTTCGCGCACATGCAGGTAGGCCGGCCCGCTGGTGACGAAGCCGACGCGGCGGTCGCTGCCGGGTTCGAGCACGTTCAGCGCCGACCGTTCGGATTCCGCGCGCAAGGTGATATCGCGCTGGAACATCATGGGGATGCGCCGCTTCGCGTGCGTCGGCACCATTACCCAGCGTTCGGCGTTCTTGACGAAGCCGCTGGGTTCGTGATGCGCGCGCGCGCCGACCTGCGTGACACACTTGACGTGACAGGTGCGCGCCGTCATGCGCACGAACACCGGGATTTGATGCTTTTCGGAGAATTCGAAGCCAGCCAGCACCATGTCGTAGGATTCCTGGGAATCGGCCGGCTCGAACATCGGCAGATGGGCGAAGCGGGCGTAGAAGCGCGAGTCCTGCTCGTTTTGCGAGGAGGCCATGCCGATGTCGTCGGCGACGACGATCACCATGCCGCCGACCGTGCCGGTCAAGGTCAGCGTCATCAGGGGGTCGGCGGCGACGTTGAGGCCGACGTGCTTCATCGCACAGAAAGAGCGCGCACCCATCATCGAGGCGCCCAGCGCGACCTCCATGGACACCTTTTCATTCACCGCCCATTCGGTATAAATGTCCGGGTAGGTGCACAGGGCTTCGAGAATCTCGGTCGAGGGCGTGCCGGGATAGGCGGCGGCAACCTTGCAGCCGGACTCCCACACGGCGCGGGCGACGGCTTCGTTGCCGGATAAAAGCAGCCGGGACTGGCTCGGCGCGGGGGCAAGTGCTGCTACTGCTGCCATATTTGGACTCTCTGCGTGTTGGGAAACGGGTTGACCCTGGCCCCCGATGCTGTCTGGCACCATGAAAGCCGGTAAAAGAGGTCGGATTGTCGCTTTTTTGGCCTGCGAGCGTCTACATGCAAAATCCGCAAAAGTCGGCGCTGGCGGGACGGCGTCAGCCGTCCAGCCGCCAACATGGGGACGGCGTCAGCCGTCTCGCCGCCAACATGGGGACGGCGTGCCCCACAACGGGTTTGCCACCGGCAGGATTGCGCATACACTTTGACCAAGGCCAGGGTTGCTGGCCCCCGGCCTCCTTGGGTGAGCAGGCATGAACCACGAAAGATGCACCGCTGCCTTTCCCCGCGCAATCATTGCCGCGACGGGGAGGTTGTTGACTGTCCTCTTCCTCGCGTGGGCGTCGCTCGCTGCAGCCGCCGCGCCCCCCGACACCGCAGAGATGGCCCGTTGGCTCGCCGGGATGAAGGCCGACCCCCGAGGCCCCTTCGACGGGATTTTCTGGTTCTGCAAGGATGGTGCGGTGCTGCCCCCCGGTCCCTATGCCTGCGCGCCCCGTGGCGGCGGCATCCAGCACGGCAGGCTCGGCGAACGCGCCCGCGCGCTCCGGGAAGCCGGTTTCCTGGTGGGCAACGTGCTGGCCGCCGTCGATCCCGCGGCCCTGGCAGCCACGCCGGGGCAAGCGGCGCTGCAGGCCATCCTGCTGGAACGTTACCTCGTGGCGGCGGACAACGGCTGGATCCTGCGCCGGGCGCGCTACTACCGGGGGGCCTTCCAGGTGGAAGACGAGATCGCCGCGGCAGAGGCAATTCTGGCCGCACTGGCCGCCCGCCAGCAGGGGGAGCGGGACTTTCTGCTGCTGCGCCAGGCGGCGCTGCTGCTGCCGCTGGCGCGCAATGGCGCGACGGTGACGCGGTCCCATGAGCTCTCCTCCAGCCTCGCCACCCTGGATGCCGGCTTCGCGTCGCTGCGCAACAAAATCCACTCGCAGCCGGACGCCGCCGACGCCGGACGGGTGCGGGCCTATGCCCGCCAGCAAAAGCGCGGTGAGCCCGAGTTCGAGCAGCTCGCCCAGGCCATCGAAGCGCTCTTCGCCATCCGCGACCTGAAGCAGCCGCTGCATGATCTGGCCGGGCGCCTCGACAAGCATTCCTTTGCCGGCCAGTTGCGGCGCTTTGCCCTCGAGCTTGAGGCCCCACTATCGCCCGCGCAGCGCTTCGCCACCAGCGCGGCGTTTCTGGCGGAGCTGCGCGCGGCCCTGCCGGAATTGCCGCCAAAGCTGCGCATGGCGGCGCTGCGGCTCAGTCTGGATGTCGAGGCCACAGCTTTCGCCACGGGTCGGGGGTTGCTCGCCGACCTGTCCCGGGCGCGCCCTGCGGAGCGGCTCGCCGTGCTGGGCAGTGCCGCCGAGGCCCTCTACGGCGTGGGCCTGCTCACCCCCCGGGAGCGTCTGGCGACGCGCGAGGCGCTCGACCGCCTGGCGGTGCCGAGCCTGCCCCTGGAGCGTTACCGCGCGGAACTCGGCTATCTGGCGCGGGTGCCCGCCTGGGCCGGGCGCGAGCTCGCCTTCCACTTCGCGGAGGCGGTGGCGCAGCTCGCCCGCATCGAACCCCTGGCATCCCAGTTCATACCCGACCGCCTGCGGGCAAGCCCGCTGCTGGTCTATTCGGCCTTGCTGGACGGTCTGCTGCAGGAGGCCAACAGCCTGGCCGGGATCGAGCACGAGATTTTCGGCCAGGCGGTTGGGGCAGGGTTGCGCGCCCTCAACCCGGGCCTGGCCCGGGGCATCCTGCGCCTGGAAGTTGCCAATCCCCAGCCGGATGGCATCTATCTGCTGCCTGAAACGACAGAGAGTCTTCCGCCCGTGGCCGGTATCCTCACTTTGGAGGCC
>JAUXNZ010000007.1 GCA_030682595.1 Rhodocyclaceae bacterium
TCGAAAAAAACGGCGAGATCGTGCCGAAAAGCCAGCATGCCAGCACCCTGCTGGCGGCGGGCGACCGGCTTGAAATCGTGGTCGCCGTCGGTGGCGGTTGATACTTTTTAACAAGGTTTATTCATGACGCAAGACCTCCTCGCCATCGCCGGCAAGGCGTATTCCTCCCGCCTGCTGGTCGGCACCGGCAAATACAAGGATTTCGATGAAACGCGCCGTGCCGTCGAGGCAAGCGGTGCGCAGATCGTCACCGTGGCGATCCGCCGTACCAACATCGGCCAGGAACCGGGGCAACCCTCCTTGCTGGATGCGCTGCCGCCCGACCGCTACACCTATCTGCCGAATACCGCCGGCTGCTATTCCGCTGACGAGGCCGTGCGTACCCTGCGCCTCGCGCGCGAACTGCTCGATGGCCACAGCCTGGTGAAACTGGAAGTGCTGGGCGACCCGCAAACCCTGTTCCCCAATATGCCGGAAACCCTCAAGGCCGCTGAAACGCTGGTGAAGGACGGTTTTCAGGTGATGGTGTATTGCTCGGACGATCCGATCCAGGCGAAATTGCTTGAAGGCATTGGCTGCGTCGCGGTGATGCCGCTCGCATCGCTGATCGGTTCGGGACTCGGCATACTGAATCCCTGGAACCTCAAGCTCATCATCGATGCCGCCAAGGTCCCGGTGCTGGTCGACGCCGGCGTCGGCACCGCCTCGGATGCCGCCATCGCCATGGAGCTCGGCTGCGACGGCGTGCTGATGAACACGGCGATTGCCGGCGCGCAGAATCCGGTGTTGATGGCTGGTGCCATGAAGAAAGCTGTCGAAGCCGGCCGCGAGGCCTTCCTCGCCGGCCGCATGCCGAAAAAACTCTACAGCGCCAGCCCGAGTTCGCCGACGGCCGGCATGATCGGGTCGTGATCCGGGCGTGATGCGCAGGGCTGTGCAGTGCTGTGCAGTGCTGATGGCGGTCGCGCTGCCGGTTGGTGCCAACGCTACAGTCGGCGCTGGCGAGACGGCGACAGCCGAGGAGCCGCGTAAAGTGGAGACGGCGACAGCCGTGGAGCCGCACAACAGGGAGACGGCGACCGCCGCGCCTGGCGTGTCGCTGGAGCCGGTAGTGCCTCCCGGCTATGCCTTCGACAAGCCCCCGGTGCTGGCCGCGCAACTGCTCTGGGGCGTCGCCCACGGAGCGCGCCTGCTTGGCCTGGCTTGTGCAAAGAACGGCCATTACGCGGCGACGCAGGCCTGGCTCAACTGGCAGGAACGCGAAGCGGCGCAAATTGACGCCGCCAGACGCCTGCTGGGAAATTACTATTTTGGCGATGCCGAGCCCCTGCCCGCGGTCGTATCCGCCGCAATCGGACTCAAACCTGCGCTCGATCTGTCATCGGAAGCGCTCGAACCGGCTTGCGCCACGCTCGCCGAGGCGCTGGCGCAACCGCGTTACGACATGAACCGCCGGCATGCCGATATTCTGGAAACCATTCAACGCGGCTTGGAGCCAAAACTGAAATGATTGAAGTGCAACGCGAGCACATCCGCAGCTTTGTGCTGCGCCAGGGGCGGATCTCCAGCGCCCAGCAGCGCTATTACGCCGAAGGCATGCCGCGCCACGGCTTGCCCTACGCGCCGGCCCCGCTCGACCTGGCCGGCGTGTTCGGCCGCGGCGCGCCCAAAATCCTTGAAATCGGTTGCGGCATGGGCGAGACCACGGCGGCTATCGCCGCCGCCCACCCGGAAAACGACTACCTCGGCATCGAGGTGCATACGCCTGGGGTGGGCAGCCTGCTGAAGGAAATCGCCACGCGCGAGCTTACCAACCTGCGCGTCATCCAGCACGATGCCGTCGAAGTGCTGCGCGACATGATCCTGCCGGGCGCGTTAGCCGGCATGCACATTTACTTCCCCGATCCCTGGCCGAAAAAACGCCAACAAAAACGGCGCCTGATCCAGCCGCCGTTTGTCGCCCTGCTGGCCTCGCGCCTCGCACCCGGCGGCTATCTGCATTGCGCCACCGACTGGGAAGAATATGCAGAGCAGATGCTCGCGGTGCTCTCCGCCGAGCCGCTGCTGGCCAACACTGCCCATACCACGACAGGATTCGCGCCCCGCCCCGCCTGGCGGCCGCAGACCAAATTCGAGACACGCGGGCTGCGCCTGGGGCATGGCGTTTGGGACGTGCTATTCCACCGCAAGTAATTAATCAGTGCAGACCATTTCGCTGCACGCCGCGGCACCGGAAAAACCGGTTTGCGGTGCCCCCTGCAATGGCTGCGGCGCCTGCTGCGCCGCCGCGCCTTGTCCGGTCAGCCGCCTCTTCCTCGGCCATCGAAGCGGCAGTTGCCCGGCGCTGACCTGGCGCGCAACTGAACTGCGCTACGTCTGCGGCATGGCGGTCGATCCGGCCAGCCAGCTGCGCTGGTTGCCGCGCCGCCTCGCGTCATTCGGCGGCCGCGCCTTCCGGCGCTGGATAGCGGCGGGTACGGGCTGCGATTTCGCCGCTGAAATCAGCGCGTAAGCCCCGCCCCTTTGCCCCCTCGCGGGGATTCCAAACGGCTCGCTAGCTCGGTTATTACGGAGCGCACGGGTTCGTGGGCAGTGCGGTTTGCGCCTGGCGGCGCGTGCCGCGTTTGCTTGGGGCGGCACGGCGCAAACGCTGGCGTGTCAAGACATGAACTCGGCCAGCAACCGGTTGAGGAAACGCCGGCCCTGTGCCGTCGGTCG
>JAUXNZ010000024.1 GCA_030682595.1 Rhodocyclaceae bacterium
ATCGGGGGCTATCTGGTCGGCGAGGCGATTGCGGAGTTTCACTACAACGTCGACATTTCGCCCGAGTTCAAGCTGTACTTCATCACCGGTTTCCTCGGCGCCCTCACCACCTTTTCCACCTTTTCCGCCGAAGTGGTCGCGCTGCTGCAGCGCGCCGAATACGGCTGGGCGGCGGGCACCGCCTCGCTGCACCTGTTCGGCTCGCTGCTGATGACCGGGTTGGGCATCGTCACCATCCATAAATTGGCGAATTGAGGCTGGCGCAATGAAGTTCGACCCCGAAGCCCGCCGGGCCGCGCGTCCGGCGATTACCTTTGACGAGGCGCTGCCGGTCAGCGCGCGGCGCGCCGAGATCGCGGCGGCCATTCAAAAGCACCAGGTCGTCGTCATCTGCGGCGAGACCGGTTCGGGCAAGACCACGCAACTGCCAAAAATCTGCCTCGTAATCGGGCGGGGGCTGAGCGGCCTGATCGGCCACACCCAGCCGCGCCCCATCGCCGCGCGCGCCACCGCCAGCCGCATTGCACAGGAACTCAAATCCGAGCTGGGGCGCTACGTCGGCTACAAGATTCGCTTCACCGACCGCACCTCGGGTGAGAGCTACATCAAGCTGATGACGGACGGCATTTTGCTGGCCGAGACGCAGACCGACCCGCTCTTGCGCCAATACGACACGATCCTGATCGACGAGGCGCACGAGCGCAGTCTCAACATCGACTTTCTGCTTGGCTACCTAAAGTCGGTGCTGGCGCGACGGCGTGATTTGAAGGTGATCGTCACCTCGGCCACGTTGGATGCCGAACGCTTCAGCAAGCACTTCGACGGCGCGCCGGTAATCGAGGTTTCGGGGCGGCTGTACCCGATCGAGACGCGTTACCGTCCTTTCGATGAGAAGAAAGACAGCGACCTCAATGACGCCATCATCGCTGCGGTGAGCGAAGCGCACCGCGAAGGGCCGGGTGACGTGCTGGTGTTCCTGCCCGGCGAGCGCGAGATTCGCGAGGCGGCGGAGGCCTTGCGCAAACACCACCCGCCCGGCCTTGAAGTATTGCCGCTCTTTGCGCGCCAGTCGGCGCAGGAACAGGCGCGGGTATTTGCCGGCCATCAGGGACAGCGGGTGATTCTGGCGACCAACGTCGCGGAAACTTCGCTGACCGTGCCGGGCATTCGTTATGTGATCGATGCCGGCGTGGCGCGCGTCAAGCGCTACTCGCATCGCAACAAGGTCGAGCAGTTGCAGGTCGAGGCGATCTCGCGCGCCTCGGCTAATCAGCGCGCCGGGCGCTGCGGGCGCGTGGCGGCGGGCGTCTGTTTCCGCCTTTACGCCGAAGACGATTTCAACAAACGCGCGGCTTACACCGAGCCGGAGATTCTGCGTTCGTCGCTGGCCGGCGTGATCCTGCGCATGAAATCCTTGCACCTTGGTGCCGTCGAGGAATTCCCGTTCCTCGAAGCGCCGCTGCCGCGCATGATCGCCGACGGTTATACCCTGCTGGCCGAACTCGGCGCGCTGGACGAGACCAGCAAGGAACTGACCGCGGTCGGCCAGGAACTCGCCAAGCTACCGCTCGATCCGAAGATCGGCCGCATGATCCTCGCCGCGCGCGAGCACGGTTGCCTCGGTGAGGTGCTGATCATCGCTGCCGCACTGGGTACCCAGGATCTGCGCGACCGGCCGCAGGAACAGGCCGCGGCTGCCGACCAGGCGCACGCCAAATGGAAGGACGAAAAGTCAGAGTTTCTGTCTTACCTGAAGCTGTGGGCTGCTGCCGATGAAGTCTGGAAACAGGAGAGCACGAACAAGCAGCGCCAGTGGTGCCGGCAGAACTTCATCAACTGGCTGCGTTTGCGCGAATGGCGCGAAGTCCATGGCCAGTTGATGACCGTGTGCCACGAGCACGCATGGAAAGAAAACCAGTTGCCCGCCAGCTATGAGGCCATCCACAAGGCTTTGCTCACCGGATTGCTCGGTCACCTTGGGCTGAAAAACGAGGAAGACCAGAATTATTTGGGCGCGCGCGGCATCAAGTTCTTCATCCATCCCGGCTCAGCGCTGGTGAAGAAGGCGGGGCGCTGGATCGTCGCGGCGGAACTGGTCGAGACCTCGCGATTGTTCGCCCGCTGCATCGCGAAGATCGAGCCGGCATGGTTGGAGCAGGTTGGCGCGCATCTGATCCGCCGTCATGTTTTTGAACCGCACTGGGAAAAGTCCGCCGGGCAGGTGGTGGCCTGGGAGCGCATCACCCTGCATGGCCTGCTGCTGCATGCCAAGCGCCGCGTGAGCTTTGGCAAAGCAAGCGATGAAGTGACCCTGGCGCGCGAACTGCTGATTCGTGGTGCGCTGGTGAATGGCGAGGTGGGCGAGGACTGGGTGCGCAAATGGCGTTTCCTGCAACACAACCAGAAACTCAAGACGGAGATTGAAAAGCTCGAGCACAAGTCGCGGCGTCCCGACGTGCTGGTGGATGACGAACTGGTGTATGCCTTCTTCGACGCCGCCGTGCCGGCGGGCATCACCACGCTGGCGGCCTTTGACAAGTGGCGGCGCGAAGCCGAGCGCGAGAATCCACGCCTGCTCTGCCTCGAAAAAGACCAGCTGATGCGCCACGAGGCGGCCGGCATCACCACCGACGCCTTTCCGCACACGCTCGAACATCTTGGCCAGATTTACCCGCTTGCCTATCATCACGACCCTGGCGCTGCTGATGAC
>JAUXNZ010000028.1 GCA_030682595.1 Rhodocyclaceae bacterium
GGCCGTTTCGGTCACAAGGAAGGATCCATCCTGCTCGCGCATGACCTCGCACGCAAGCGCCCAATGCTTGATAGAGGCGACCATGTTTTTCCCGACACCGAACAGCGCAATCGCGTCGTCGTCAGTGAACGTAGACTTCGAGATGGTCCAATCCGAATGCGCGCAGTCGAAGGCTTTTTTTAGCCACATTTGGCGCAGCGGAAAGGTCTCGTGGCCCGAAAAATGAGCGGTGACCCCATCCGATTTGGTTGTTTTTTTCATGGAGCGGATTGTATCCCTCCCCGACAACTGGAGAAACCCTCCAGTGGCACGGGAAGACCGGTTATCTTCCTGAGGTTGATCGTTCTGCTCGCAGAGCGACGCTGTAAAAGACTATAAAACAACTGGTTATAGTTTTATGCCTGTTGTCGTTGCTGGCTTTATCGATGGATTGGTATCACGGTGACGATGGCCTCTGCGGCCACTTTCATCAACTGCATCTGCACCTAGAAGCCCCTCCCGTCGTCCGTCCACGACTTTCGCTTTCGGTCAGGAGTACGCATTCGCCGAAGTTGAAAGCGGGCAATTCAGCGGCGACTTCTAGTCATCGGCCGAGTTGTCGGTGGCAGACCGTCATACATCAGGCCGTAATTCGGCCATAGCTGTCAAACGACGGGTGAAAAAAGGGCGGCGGGTATCTGGCGGTCAGCAGACCTTGAGGCAAGCGAGGCATAGATGCTGCCGCTGCGGGGATGGTTCGATTTTCACCTCCTGGTGCGGTACGGAAATGGTGACCGTTACGCAATTGCTCTGATCAGTCGTCAGGCGCTTGGCCAGTGCGTCGTAGTGCAGGAAGGACTTGCGCACTCACTTGCCTCGTGGAAAGCACAAGCGCAATGACACTGCCCTTGCCGCCTGCGGCGCCCCCTCCAGCTTGCTGTAGTACTGGAGGCGGCACGACTGTTATGATGGTATTGCAAACTGTGGAGTAATGCTGTGAGTGCAGCCTCTTGTGACGGGTCTGGCAACGTGCCTCCGCGAACGTATGCGGGAAGTGACGCCGTGCAAGTTGGAGAACGATCAACAAAATAACTCGGCCGGTAGTTGGTTAACCCGTAACGGGCGGATGTGTGGGCCGCTCATCCGGCAGATGCGGGTGGAGAATCGGGAGTCCCGCCAGTTTGCACATCCCATGATTAAGTGCCGACACCGGAATTTCTCACGACATCCGTTAGAAAACACACCAGCACCAGCACTTCTTTCTCTAGATCAGAGTAATCGTCATGGCTGCCGGCAACCACACGCAGGCGCGCAAACCTTGCTCATCACAAAACCGAAGCTGAAGGTGGTGCTTCAACACCACGACAGGTAGTTGCTGGATAGCTAATACTTGATGTATAGACTGAAGAAATGTGACAATTTAGGCTAAGGGTGGATAACGGGTTGATATTGTGACCTGTCTGCGTAGCGTATTTCGTTAAACAATACTTTCGATAAAAAAGAGGATTCATGCAAGTATTCGGCTACCTGCTGGGCATCCTGCTGGTTGTGTTAATTGCCTTGCCATTTGCGGCAGCAGTGATAATCGCTATCCCAATTTACTTTTTAACTAAGGCCTATTACGGCGACAAAGTTAACAACTCAGCAAGATTACCGGGAGTCCTGGAGTTGGCTAGCAGCTTTCATAGTGTTGCCGTAGTCTTGATCATCACTGCCGGCGGCTTTTATATCTACGGGAAAATCTGGGGGCAACCAGGGGTACACCTACCGGAAATCATCGCGTTTCTAGCCTCGGCTCTTGCTGGTTATCTAGAAGCAGTAAGGACGGTCCACGAATATCCGGTTGTTCAGCAGAAGTTATCGGGAATACGTGCCGAAGAGGTAGTTCAGCGGCTCATCATGAGCCTTGAAGGAACAATCGACGGAATCTCCCGTCACGGCTTTTTGATGGTGTTTGATAAGGATACGCCACAAGAATATTCGGTTGAATTCGATCACCTGCTGATCACCAAACGAAACATCTACGCTGTAGAGACGAAATACAAGTCTGGCAGCATCCGCGCCGGCGCTAACGCCTCACGCTGGACCGTAACAACGGAACACGGTACGACTGATATGCGCAATGCGCTTATTCAGGTGAAGAATTCGATAGACGTATTACGCAAGAATGTCGTTTTGCCGCAGACTGCTCGCATTGTGCCCATTGTTGCTGTAGTCGGAAAAAATGTGGAGATCCTCAATGCTCCGTCCAATGTGGTTGCGTCGCACGATCTGCCGCAAGTGATTTCTGCTTTCGAGGCGAACACGAAAGGGCCGGATATCGAAGTGTCTGCCTTGCTTGCCAGCCTTACCCGTTACATATCAACTGATGACAAGGCCTTCGACAGCCACATTGCGCGAATCAACAAGAAGCAAACGGAGGTTACGGCACGGCGTGAGCAGGCTCATCAAGCCGAAATCGTGAAACTTGCCTCGACAGATAACGCAAGGAAGCTTAAAGCGGTCCAGAAAGACGAACAAGAAGCTTCGCCAGAGCAGGCATCAGTTGAGCCCAGGTATTTCGCTGAAGTGGCACGGCATGATCTGAGCGCCTTGGCAGGCATGCAGGAATTGAAAGAGCAATTGCTTGACGCAGGACAGCAGAGCGCGGCACTCACGACTGAAGGGCGTGCAATCTCCAACACCATTGCAGCTGAATGCAGAAACGGCATCCTTCTGTACGGGGAACCGGGGAACGGCAAGACTCTTATCGCTGAGGGTCTTGCGGGAACTTTGGGCCTGCCAATTATCAAAATGTCATTCGGTTCCGTTGCCTCCCGGTATATCAATCAGACTACCGAGCAGGTTGTCGAGTTATTCAATGACGCTCGTGCGCAAGCGCCGTGCGTCTTGTTCATGGATGAAGTAGACAGCGTGATCTGCAGCCGTGAGTTCCTTACCGGTAGCACAGAGGAAGGGCCCAAGATAACAAACCATATCCTTACCGAGCTGGTTGCGACCCGCGGCACTGGGGTGTTGATCGTAATGGCCACAAACTTTCTCGAGCGCTTGGACGCTGCCGCCATCCGTGAAGGTCGCGTTGACTTCAAGATTCAGGTCCCACCCCCGGATTTTCCGGCCAGGCGAGAACTCATTAAAGCTCGATTGTGCAAGTCAGCGGTAAGCGTCACCCTTCCCGAGGCAGTCTGTGACCTTGCAGCAAGGCGATGGGAGGGGTTTTCAGCCGCAAGAATAGTCAGTGTGGTCGACGAGTGTATCCGGGGCGCCATTCGTGCAGGGAGGCCAGAGGTTTCGTTTGACGACCTCCAGGCAGCCATGAAGAAAATGCAGGGCAAGCTGGGGGACCGGTTAAGCGAAGACACTCCCCAGCTTGATGACTTACATATGCCTGGCAGACAAAAAGCAGGCCTGCTCGGCATCGCCAAGAGGATGACGTCCATCGAGAAGGTGGAAGCACTGGGAGGTAGCGTCCCCACCGGACTGATGCTTGCGGGACCGCCCGGAACAGGGAAGACTTTGGCGGTTAGGGCGCTGGCGAAGACTGTTGCGTGGCCTTTGCTATCAGCTGCTGGCGCCGATTTATTGAGCGACATCAAGAAGATCGACAAGCTTATTACGCGGGCGAGGAATGCACGTCCTTGCATTGTCTTTATCGACGAGGCAGATGATGTGTTTGCCAACCGCCGAAACGGAAGCGTTTTATCAGCGGCAGTGACCAACAAGCTGTTGACCGCGATTGATGGCATAGGCGGCAAGCCTCATGGAATCCTATGGATCATTGCAGTTAATAATCCCGACTCTTTGGATTCAGCCGCATTGCGTGGCGGAAGAATTACAGAAAAGATTTGGTTTGACTACCCAGATACGGCCACCGTTGAGCAGATTGTCGACCAATGGCTGAAGAAGACTTCGGCAAAATTCGACTCTGCACTGACATCTGGCGTTCTCGCTCGCATAATGGAGGGAGAGCCTCCAGCGAATATTCATGCAATTCTTCAGCAGGCCGTCAATGAGATGATTAGCAACAGCGATCATGAGGTTAGCGGGAAAATGGTCATGCTGCACCATGTTGACTTAGCGCGAAGGATCGTTTCAATGTCAGCTTAGCGACTGGGATTGCTGAATCATCCCGGCATTAGGCTGGGGCGATTCAGTTAACTTGACCAGAAGCATCTGGTTGTTTGCAGTCCCACGCTACTGACGAAAGGACAGTAAACAGCAGTTCTCTAAGCCGGTGCCGACCCAACGGTGAATTTGGCGAATTCAGAAAGCGAACATCCAAGGTCACCAATAGGCCACTCGTGACGATGCGCCCACCTACGGCGGGTAAGCTTTCCATTGCGGACATAAATGGCCGAGGTCACCGACGGCCGCAATGGCCGATATCCAGAAACACGTCGCCAGCCTACTGAATGGCTCTTCCTCGCCGGTTGCCGCGGTACCCGCTGCGGGAAATTTCATCCCGCCAGCGCCGACTTTTTGATGGGCGCGGCGTTGTATCCTGTGTGCCCCGCTGGCCACTTTTTTCACCATGTCCGACGCCTGGAACACACTGCGTTCGCAGATTGAGTTTTTCTCCAAACCATTTCCCGAGGAAGCCATTGGCATTGCCGACGTCCATCGCGCGGAGATGACGCCATTTCTGGTCGAGTCGATTGCCCGGGTGGCCGAGAACCCGGCGCTGGGCGAGGATCCCGACTATGTATTGCATCTTTACGCCATGCATTTGTTGGCGACCTGGCGCGAGACGTCGGCGTATGCCCCGCTGGTGCACCTGGGGCATCATCCCGAGGAGGTTGTCGAGCAATTGCTGGGCGATGCGGTGACCGAATCCTACGGACGCTGCCTGGCCTCCGTGTGCGATGGCGATCTGTCACCGCTGCGCGGCTTGGTCGAGGATGCCGGCGCCGCCCATTGGGCGCGCAATGCGGCACTCGACGCACTGTTGACGCGGGTGCTCGAAGGCGATGCCTCGCGCGATGATTTGATTGCCTACCTGATGCGCCTGGGCGATGCCGAGGCGGCGCGCTTGCGTCTGCCAGAAACCGAGCCCGCAATCTTCGAGCTGCTCGACAGCGTGGTCTCGGTGGCTACTGACATCGGCGCCACCGAGCTGCTCGAACGCATCCGCGGCTGGTTTGCGGATGAGCTGGTCGATCCGCAGTTCGCAAGCCTGGCATGGGTCGAGGCGCACATTTCGCGCCCCTACGAGATTTGTCGCACGGAAGCTTTGCGTCACGGCAATGGTTACGTGACGAGCGTGAAGCGGGAGATCGGCTGGTGGGCCGGCTTCAGCGAAGATAATCCCGTGAACCATCCGCCGGCGCCACTGATTCAACCGGTGCGCCAGGGTTCCAAGATTGGCCGCAACGAGCCCTGTCCCTGCGGGAGCGGCAAGAAGTACAAGAAATGTTGTGGAGCCTGACCTGCCATGCTGATCCATCCCCAGTTCGACCCGATTGCCCTGAGCCTTGGCCCCTTGGCCGTGCGCTGGTATGGCCTGATGTATCTGGCCGGCTTCGTCGCCTTTCTGCTGCTCGGCCGCCGCCGGGCGGCGACGCAACCCTGGCATGGCCTCAAGCCCGCGGCGCTCGACGACCTGCTGTTTTATGGCGTGCTCGGCGTCATCGTCGGCGGCCGGCTCGGTCAGGTGCTGTTTTACGAACCGGCCTACTACCTTGCCCATCCGCTGGAAATATTCGCCGTCTGGAAAGGCGGCATGAGCTTTCACGGCGGCTTCCTCGGCGTGCTGGCGGCGATGGCGCTGTTCGCCAGGAAACGCGGCCTGTCCTTCTGGCAGATCACCGACTTCATCGCGCCGCTGGTGCCGCTGGGCCTCGGCGCGGGCCGCATCGGCAACTTCATCAATGGCGAACTGTGGGGGCGCGTGGTGGCCAACCCGACCGCACCCGACCTGCCGTGGGCAATGGTCTTCCCCTTTGTCGACGCGCTGCCGCGCCACCCCTCACAGCTCTATCAGGCGCTGGGCGAAGGACTGCTGCTGTTCCTGCTGCTGTGGTGGTATTCGGGCAAGCAACGGGCGCGCGGCACGGTATCGGCGCTGTTCCTCATCGGCTATGGCAGTGCGCGCTGGATCGGCGAATATTTCCGCGAGCCCGATATCGGCGTGTTCGGCCAATCCTATCTGGTCAGCATGGGGCAGTGGCTGTCGCTGCCGATGATTCTCGTCGGCATTTATTTATTCATGCGCTGGAGAAAGCCATCATGAGCCGACCATTCAAGGTACTGGGCATCCAGCAGATCGCCATCGGCGGCCTGTCCAAGGAAAAGCTGCGGACGCTATGGGTCGACAAGCTGGGCCTGGAAGTGACTGGCAATTTCGTGTCCGAGCGTGAGAACGTCGATGAAGACATCTGCGCAATGGGCAAGGGGGCCTTCAAGGTCGAAGTCGACCTGATGCAGCCGCTCGACCCGGAGAAAAAACCCGCAGTGCATGCCACCCCGCTCAACCACGTCGGCTTGTGGATCGACGACCTGCCCAAGGCGGTCGAGTGGCTCACCGCGCAGGGCGTGCGTTTCGCGCCCGGCGGCATCCGCAAGGGCGCGGCCGGTTACGACATCTGCTTCCTGCACCCCAAGGCGAGCGACGAGTTTCCCATCGGCGGCGAAGGCGTGCTGATCGAACTGGTGCAGGCGCCGGCGGAAGTCATCGCGGCGCTGGGCAAGTAAAAGTCGGCGCTGGCGGGACGGCGTTCCACGCATGGGTTGCGGCAGCGCCGGCCCGCCGCCAAGTGGGGTTTGGCGCTAGAGGAGCAATTCCAGCGGCAGGCGCACCGCCAGCGCAACCACCAGTGCTGCCCCCACTGAAAGTGCGACTGAAAAATATGCCTCGCGCCGCCCCAGCAGCTTGAGCATCATCGCGAAAGTCGACACGCAGGGCACATAAAAGGTCAGGAAGGCGAGGAAGGTGGCGATTTGCGTCACGCTGAGCACGCCTGCCAGTTCCTGCGTGCCGAGCGCCTGGAACACCATCAGCAGCGAGAGTTCCTTGCGCAGCACACCGAACAGGATCGGCACACCCAGCGCGACGGGCAAGCCGAGCCACCAGACGGTAATCGGCGTCAGCGTCAGATTGATCCAGTAATCGGCGCCGAAATGCGACAGCAGCGCCAGCACCACGCTGCCGGCGACCAGCAGCGGCAGCACGACGGTGACGATGTCGCGGCTGCGCTCCCAGGTGTTGGCCAGCAGGGCGCGCAGGGTCGGCACGGCATAGGGCGGGATTTCCTGGATCATGCCGGGCGTGGTTTCCGGATAGCGGCGCTTCAGCAGCTTGCCGATCAGGCTGACGACAATCGGCACCAGCATGAACAGGGCGAACACGCCGAAGCCGCCGAGATATTTGCCGCCCAGCGCCAGCAGGATCGCCGAGCGCGCCGAGCAGGGCAGGAAGGTGATCAGCAGCGCGGCGACAGTGCGGTCGCGGCCGTGGGTGACGGCCGCCGTGGCGGCGAGCGCCGGCACGTTGCAACCCAGCCCCATGAGGAAGGGCAGGGCGACGCCGCCGTGCAGCCCCAGTTTGTGGAAGCCGCGATCCACCACGAAGGCGACACGGTGCATGATCCCTGACTCTTCGAGCAGCACCAGCAGCAGCACCAGCGGGATCATGTAGGGGATGACGATGCCGGCCAGCCCGATGAAGCCGTCCAGCACGGCGCGGGCAACAACGCCGCCGAGATCGGTCGGCTGCCAGGGTTCGGCCCATTCGATCAGGCGCGCCACCGTGTGGCTGTCGAGGAAGGCGCTGACCTCGAAGACGAAAAACAGCACGAGCGCGAAGATCGTCAGGCTGCCGACCATCCCCCAGCGCGGGTGCAGGAACAGTTCGTCGGCCCAGCGTTGCCAGCGGGGCATGGCGTGCTCGCCGCCGGGACGGGTGACGGTTTCGTAGAGTAGCGCGGCACGGTGGTGGCGGTCGGCATGGATCTCGTCGTCCAGCGGGCGCGGCAGCACGGCGGATGCCGCGTCCCGCGCCTGCAGCAGGGCGGCGAATTGCGCGGGGAAATGGCAGCGCAATTCGTCGAAGAAGTAGTCGTCGTTTTCGGCCAGCTGCATCGTCAGCAGCATCGGCGGCACGCCGAAGGCCGTGGCAACGTCGGCTGCGGCAACGATGTCGGCAATCGCCGGCAGTTGGGCGGCGATGTGCGGGCTGGGCGGTTGCGGCTGCGGACTGCGGGCTTCACGCGCGGCGCGCACCACCGTGCTGAACAGGTCGGCCAGGCCAATGCCCATGTGGGCGACCGTGGGCACGACCGGCGCGCCGAGCTTTGCCGACAGTGCCCGCACATTGATGAACATCCGCTTGTCGCGCGCCTCGTCCATGCGGTTCAGCGCAATCACCAGCGGCCTGCCCATCTGGGCCAGCTCCAGCGCCAGTTCGAGATCGCGCTCGAGCGCGGTGGCGTCCATCACCAGCAGCAACACGTCTGGCGCGGCGAAGGCTTTTTCGGGCTGGTGCGCCTCGTGACGGGCGATGGCCGGCCAGCGGTCGCCCCAGAGCAAATACTTGAGGACCACTGTTACGTGGGGCACATCGCCCTGCAACTGGTGAAAAGTATCAATGGAAGGCAGGTTGACCAGCGAGATCTGGTCGAGGCCGATTTCGACCTGGCATTCCTCGTAAGCCGGGCCGATGCCGGCCAGCCGTTCGTGATGCACTACCGTACTGGAGGCCGCGCGAAAGATGCTGCGCTTGCCGACGCCGGCCTGGCCCAGCAGGGCAACCCGTGGACGACTTGAGCCGCGCAGCAGCGGACCCTTGAGGGGAAAAGTTTGGGATGAAGGAGACATTTGGCGCTTGCTTATATGAGAATGGTTCTCATTATGTAAGCAGTTCGGCAAAGCTGTCAATAGCCGCATAATCACCAGTGTCTTTTTCCGGCTGGCGCGTGTCGGGCCGGCGCACGGCAACCAGATGGCGGATGCCGTAGCTGCGGGCGGCATCCAGCACCGGCAGGCTGTCATCGACCAGCAGGGTGCGCGCCGGGTCGAAATCCTCGACCGCCCGCAAGCGCTCCCAGAAGGCCTGCGCCTCTTTCGCCGCGCCCAGTGTGTGCGAACTGACGAGGGCGTCGAAATGTGGCTCCAGGCCCGTCCGCGCCATCTTGAGCGTCAGCGCCTTGTGGTGCGCGTTGGTGGCCAGCACCAGGCGCTTGCCGGCGGTACGCATGGCGGTGAGGAAGTCAGTGACGGCCGGATGAACGGCGATCAGGTGCGCCACTTCTTCCTTCAGGCGCATGATGTCGAGTTCCAGCTCGGTTTCCCAGAAGTCGACCGAATACCATTCGAGCGTGCCGGCGCGGGCGTGGTAGCGCGCCATCAACTCCTCGCGGGCAAGCTCGTGCGGCAGTCCGCGCGCCTCGGCATAACGCAGCGGCACGTGCGTCTGCCAGAAATGGTTGTCGAAATTCAGGTCGAGCAGCGTGCCGTCCATGTCCAGCAGGACGGTGTCGATCGTGCGCCAGTCGAGGCGCGGGCGCATGGCGGTAGCGTCGCGGACGGGAAGCGACATGGGGTTTCCTCGTGCAGGTGGGTTTATTGACCGGTGAAGCAGGGCGCCCGTTTTTCGAGAAACGCAGCCAGCCCTTCCGCGTAGTCTGCACTTTTCAGGAAGGCAAAGGAAGCCCGCAATTCTTCCGGCGTTAGCGGCGCCCCCTGCTGCAGGCGCGCGATCCATTGCTTGTGCCAGCGTGCGACCAGCGGAGCGCCGGCGGCGATTTGCGCGGCGGTGGCCTGCGCCTCGGCCACGACTTCGGCATCAGCCACAACGCGCGTCAGCAGGCCTTTTTCATACGCCGCCCGCGCGCTCAGCAGACGGCCTTCCAGAAGCAGTTCCCGCACCGTTGCCGGCCCGGCCAGTTGCAGCAAGCCAGCCAGTTCCGGCGGATACATTGAGAATCCCAGCCGGTTGATCGGCGCACCCAGCCGCGCCGAAGCGCCGCCGATGCGCAGATCGCAGGCGGCCGCGATTTCCAGTCCGCCGCCGACACAGGAGCCACGGATCAGCGCCACCACCGGATGACGGCAGCCGGCGATGGCCCGCAATGCCAGCGCCACCTGATCGTGGTAGGCGAGTGCGCTGTCGACATCGGCACGGGCAGCACCGAATTCGGCAAGATCGCCGCCCGCGGCGAAACTGTCTCCCTCGCCCTGCACGATCACGCAGCGCAGGGTTTCATCCGCGTCGAGGTCGGCAAATACAGTCGCCAGCTGGCGCCACATCGCGGCATCGAGCGCATTCTTCTTGCCCGGATTGGACAGGGTGACAGTGGCAAGCGGCCCATCGCGGGCGAGCAATACCGCACCCACGGTCATGGCTGAACCAGCAGCTTTGCCAGCGCGGCGCGGCCGGAGAGGATATGGTTGTGCATGTGTAGCGCGGCGGCGGCGGCGTCCTGCTTTTTCATGGCGGCCAGGATGGCGCGATGCTCGGCCAGAGATTGCTTGAGCCGGCCATCCAGGCGCAGCGAATCGCGCCGCGTGAGCTTGAGGAACTTGCGCGTGTCGTCGATGAGTTGCGACAGCCAGCGGTTGCCGGCCAGCTCCTGCAGCGCACTGTGAAATTGCTGGTTGGTCGCGAAGAAGCGATCGATATCGTGGGCGGCGGCATGGCGCTCCAGGTCCGCGTGAATTTCCTCCAGCCGTGAAAAGTCGGCGCTGGCGAGACGGCCCACGCCGGCCTCAAGGCCGGCCAGGCGGCGGGTCGCCTCCTCGGCCACGCGGCCTTCCAGCAACGCCAGAATCGGAAAGATTTCGTCGAGGTCGCGCTCCGCCAGCGCGGCGACATAGCAGCCGCGGCGCGGCTTGAGCACCACCAGCCCCTCGGCGGCCAGCACCTTGAGCGCCTCGCGCAGCGGCGTGCGCGAGATGCCGAACTCGTCCGCGAGCCCCTGTTCGTCAATCCAGGCACCGGGCGCCAGTTCATGGGCGTAGATGCGGGTGCGCAGGCGTTCCGCCACCTGCTCGTAGAGTGCGGGAGCGGCCAGGCTGTCACGAACAGCATCAACGGGATGTCTTGCATTCATAATTATGGATACAGTATTATTCAGGATCGCAAAAGTCAAGCATCATGCGCAAGACAACCCAACAGCCGGGCCACCGGCGGGAGTGAAGACCATGAGCAAGTATCCCGAGGTAAATATTCCGGCGCTGGACGCCTGGCAAAAGGCAGCGGCCAAGTCCGCGCCGGACGGCGGCCTGAAGAAGCTGGACTGGACCACGCCCGAGGGATTGACGGTGAAGCCGCTCTATACCGCGGCCGATACCGCCGACCTGCCCTATGCCGACACCCTGCCCGGCTTCGAACCTTACCTGCGCGGGCCGCAGGCGACGATGTACGCGGCGCGACCCTGGACGATTCGTCAATACGCCGGTTTCTCGACCGCCGAGGAATCCAACGCCTTCTATCGCCAGGCGCTGGCCGCCGGCGCGCAGGGCGTCTCGGTGGCCTTCGACCTGGCCACCCACCGCGGCTACGACTCCGACCACCCGCGCGTCGTCGGCGATGTCGGCAAGGCCGGCGTGGCCATCGATTCGGTCGAGGACATGAAAATCCTCTTCGCCGGCATTCCCCTCGACAAGGTCTCGGTGTCGATGACCATGAACGGCGCGGTGCTGCCGGTGCTGGCGGGCTACATCGTCGCCGCCGAGGAACAGGGCGTCGGCCAGGAGAAGCTCGCCGGGACGATCCAGAACGACATCCTCAAGGAGTTCATGGTTCGCAACACCTACATCTACCCGCCCGCGCCGTCGATGCGCATCATCGCCGACATCATCGGCTACACGGCGCAGCACATGCCGAAGTTCAACTCGATCTCGATCTCCGGTTACCACATCCAGGAGGCCGGCGCGACGCAGGCGCTCGAGCTGGCCTTCACACTGGCCGACGGCATGGAGTACGTGCGCACCGCCATGAAGACCGGCCTGGATGTCGACGCCTTCGCCGGGCGGCTATCCTTCTTCTTCGGCATCGGCATGAACTTCTATCTGGAGGTGGCCAAGCTGCGCGCGGCGCGCCTCTTGTGGTGGCGCATCATGAAAGAGTTCGGTGCGAAGAACCCGAAGTCGCTGATGCTGCGGACCCACTGCCAGACCTCGGGCTGGTCGCTGACCGAGCAGGATCCCTACAACAACGTGGTGCGCACCACCATCGAAGCGATGGCCGCCGTCTTCGGCGGCACGCAAAGCCTGCACACCAACGCCTTCGACGAGGCCATCGCGCTGCCGTCCGACTTTTCGGCGCGCATCGCCCGCAACACGCAGATCCTGATTCAGGAAGAAACCCACATCTGCAACGTCATCGACCCCTGGGCCGGCAGCTACATGATGGAAAAGCTGACGCAGGACATGGCCGACATGGCCTGGAACACGATCCAGGAGGTCGAGAAAATGGGCGGCATGACCCACGCCGTCGAATCCGGCTGGGCCAAACTGCAGATCGAAAAGTGCGCCGCCGAGAAGCAGGCGCGCATCGACTCGGGGCAGGACGTCATCGTCGGCGTGAACAAACTCCGCCTGCCTGACGAGGCTCCGGTCGATACCCTGAATATCGACAACCACGCCGTGCGCGATGCGCAGGTGGCACGTCTCGAAGAAATCCGCGCCAGGCGCGAT
>JAUXNZ010000029.1 GCA_030682595.1 Rhodocyclaceae bacterium
CATTCCGCGCGGCGTGCTTGAATTCAAGATCGGCATGGTGCCGGAATGCGCGAAAAAAGACGGCGCCTTCCTGATCTACTGCCGCACCAGCGGTCGCGCTGCGTTGTCCGCCGTGCAGTTGCAGAAGCTCGGCTACACCAACGTCATTTCGATGAACGGCGGCTTCGAAGCCTGGAACAACGAGCAGCGGCCGACCGAGATACCCGAGCCGATCAACTTTGAGTGAGACCCGGCCTGCACCGGCAGATGCCGGTGCAAACTGCGCAACCGCCGAATTTGCCATCGGCGGCATGACCTGTGCGGCTTGTTCGGCGCGCATCGAACGGCAGCTCAACAAGCTGCCGGGCGTCGAGGCGGTGGTGAATCTGCCCGCCGAGCGTGCGCAGATCCGTTTCGATCCGGCGCAAGTCGATGTCGACCGGCTGATCGCCACCATCGTCAAGACCGGCTTTACCGCGACGCCGTCCAGCGCGGATACGCGCGGTGAAGAGAAAGAGCGCAAGGAGGCCGCCTATCGCGCCGAAGTGAAGCGTTTCTGGATTGCCCTGGCACTGACCCTGCCGCTGATCGCCCAGATGCCTTTCATGTTCGGCCCCGCGGGCCATGTCGATGTCCTGCCGCGCGGGTTGCAGTTCGCACTGGCGACGCCGGTGCAGTTCTGGATCGGCTGGCGTTTTTATGTCGGCGGCTGGAATGCCCTGCGGGGCGGCAGCGGCAACATGGATGTGCTGGTGGCGCTGGGCACCACGATGGCCTGGGGTTACAGCACGGTGGTGCTGTTTTTCGCCCTGACCCACCATCATGTTTATTACGAAGCCTCGGCCACCGTCATCACGCTGGTGCTGCTGGGCAAGATTCTTGAAGCGCGCGCGAAGGCCAAAACCTCGGCGGCCATCGAAGCGCTGATGAAGCTGCAGCCGCAGACGGCGTTTGTCGAGCGTGGTGAGCAGATTGTCGAGTTGCCCGTGGCTAGCCTGATTCCGGGTGACGTGATCGTGGTGCGGCCGGGCGAAGCGGTGCCGGTCGATGGCACGGTGCTGTCGGGTAATTCCAGCGCCAATGAAGCCATGCTGACGGGCGAAAGCCTGCCGGTAGCGAAGGCGCCCGGCGACAAGGTTTTCGCGGCGACGATCAACGGCGACGGCCTGTTGCGTTGCAAGGCCACCGGCGTCGGGGCGCACACGCTCCTGGCCGGCATCATCCGGCTGGTCGAACAGGCGCAAGGCTCGAAAGCGCCGGTGCAACGGCTGGTCGATCAGGTGGCGGCGATCTTCGTGCCGGTGGTGACGGCGATTGCGCTGATCACCTTTATTGCGTGGTGGGCGCTGGCCGGCGACTTTACGCAGGCGCTGGTGAACGCGGTTGCCGTGCTGGTGATCGCCTGTCCCTGCGCGCTGGGCCTGGCGACGCCGACGGCGATCATGGTCGGCACAGGGCTGGGCGCAAGAGCCGGCATCCTGATCAAGAACGCGCAGGCGCTCGAACTGGCGGAAAAGATCAACGTGCTGGTTGTGGATAAAACCGGCACGCTGACGCAGGGCAAGCCGGTGGTGACTGATGTGATCGACACAAAAGTCGGCGCTGGCAGGACGGCGGCAGTCATTCTTGAACTGGCCGCCAGCCTCGAACAGGGTTCGACGCATCCGCTCGCCGCCGCGCTGGTGGCCGCCGCAAAATTGCAGGGCCTGACACTTGAAACGCCGCAGGAGGTGCTGTCCACACCGGGCAAGGGATTGACTGGCCGGGTGGCCGACCAGACGATCCGGGTCGGCTCGCCCAGGTGGATGATCGAGCAGGGCCTGGCGCTGCCCGATCTCGCCGCGCTGACCGGCAAGAGTATTGTTGTCGTGGCAACGGACAATGAAGTCATCGGTCTCATTGGTATCGCCGACCCACTGCGCGAAACCTCGCGTGCCGCCATCGCCCGCCTCAAGCAACTGGGCGTCGAGGTGGTGATGCTGACCGGCGACAATCAGGCCACGGCGGCCGCCATCGCCGCGGAGGCCGGCGTGTCGCGCTTTGCGGCCGAAGTGTTGCCCGGCGAAAAAGCATCCCATGTGGCGGCACTCAAGGCGGTCGGCAAGGTTGTCGGCATGGCCGGCGACGGCATCAATGACGCGCCGGCGCTGGCGGCGGCCGATGTCTCCTTTGCGATGGGCGCGGGCGCCGACGTGGCGCTGGAAGCGGCCGACGTGACGCTGATGCGCGACGATCTCAACAGTGTCGCGGACGCCATCTCGCTGTCGCGCGCGACGCTCGCCAAGATTCGCCAGAACCTGTTCTGGGCCTTCATCTACAATGTGCTCGGCATTCCGCTGGCGGCACTGGGTTTTCTGAATCCCGTGGTGGCCGGCGCGGCGATGGCGATGAGCTCGGTGTCGGTGGTGAGTAACTCCCTGCTGCTGCGCCGCTGGAAACCTGAGAGGAACTGAAATGGAAACAACGACGATCAAGGTGGATGGCATGTCCTGTGGCGGCTGCGTGGCCAGCGTCACCAAAGTGCTGACCGAACTGCCGGGTGTGGCAAAGGTCGAGGTGGTGCTGGAACCGGGCCAGGCGACAGTGGACTTCGATCCCGCCCAGGTGGCACGCGCTGCACTGTGCGCGGCCATCGACGACGCAGGTTTCGAAGCGAGTTGATGAGACATGCAGACCTGCCCTCTGAACGGGGAAATGTGAGGGTATGGCCACACTGAAAATTGCGATTGCCCAGATCAACTGCACGGTCGGGGATGTCGCCGGCAATGCGCAGCGCATCCTTGCGGCTGCCCAGA
>JAUXNZ010000059.1 GCA_030682595.1 Rhodocyclaceae bacterium
CCAATGGTTGTTGCTCGCCTTGCTGGGCGTCTGGCTGGGGTTGGCGCTGACCGGCCCCGCTGGCTATCGCGATGCGCTCGCGACAATCCACGGTGGCTGGGTGGCCGCCTGGATCTGGTTTGTCCTGAGCGTGGCGCTGACGTTGTGGCTGGCGCGCGGCCAGGCCCTGCTGCTGCCCGCGTTGTTGGCGCTGCATGGCGCTTTCCTCGCCCGCTGGTTGGTGTTCATGGGCGGGCAAAGCGTACCCAAGATGGGTTCGACTTACCATATCCAGACCCTGAGCCTGACGCCCGACAGCCTGCTTGGCATTTTGGGGACGGCAGGACTTTGCGTCGTCCTCTACATCATCCTGACCAGCCTCGTGCGCTGGGACGATCCGGCACACGCCTGAGGAAATCACCATGAAAATCAGCAAACGTCGCCAATTTCTCGCTGCCGGTGGCCTCGTTGCCTTTGCCGCCGGCTATTCCCAACTCGCCGGCCGCATGGTGGACAAGGTCTTGGGCCGCGATGCGCCGAAGCACAAGACCGCCGGCAATGCGCCGCAGCCGGAATACCGGGTAGACCCGCAGGGCAAGCTCATCCTCAACCCGGCCCAGCAGGTGAGCTATACCACCTGCCTGGGCTGCACGACGATGTGCGGCGTGCGCGTGCGCATCGACCGCGAGACCGGCAAGGTGCTGCGGGTCGTGGGCAATCCCTACAGCCCGTTGTCGACCGATCCGCACCTGCCGATGAAGGCCAGCGTGAAGGATAGTTTCATCGCCGTATCCGCTTTCAAGGGCAAGGGTCAGGAAGGCCGGTCGACCGCCTGCGGGCGCGGCAATGCCGTCGCCCAGCAGATCGATTCGCCCTATCGTGTGCTGACGCCGCTCAAGCGGGTCGGTCCGCGCAACGGCGGGCAATGGCAACCCATTTCCTTCGAGCAGCTGGTCAAGGAAGTCGTCGAGGGCGGCAACCTGTTCGGCGAGGGCGTCGTCGAGGGCCTGGGCGCGCTGCGCGACCTGAAGACGCCGATCGATCCGGACAAGCCGGAGCTGGGCGCGCGGGTCAACCAGGTCGCCGTGCTCTCCAGCGTCAATGACGGCCGGGAAAGTTTCGCCCGCCGCTTTTTCCAGAAGTCCTACGGCACGATCAATTTCTTCGGCCATGGCTCCTACTGTGGCGGTTCCTATCGTTCCGGCACCGGCGCCCTGTTCGGCGATCTCAAGCAGATGCCGCATGGCAAGCCGGACTTCGCCAACGCCGAGTTCGTGCTGTTCGTCGGTACCGCTCCCGGCCAGGCCGGCAACCCGTTCAAGCGCCAGGGCACCTTGCTGGCCAAGGCCCGCACCGAGGGCAAGCTTTCCTATGTCGTCGTCGATCCGGTGCTGACCCACGCCGACAACCGTGCCAGCGCCGACCGCGGTCGCTGGTTGCCGATCCGTCCCGGCACCGACGGCGCGATGGCCATGGCGATCATCCGCTGGCTGTTCGAGAACGAACGCATCGACAGCCACTTCCTCGGTTTCCCGAACGAGGCGCTGGCGAAACAGAACGGCGAGCCCTCCTTCTCCAACGCCACCCACCTGGTGGTCGTCGAGCCCAAGCATCCGCGCGAAGGCCGCATGCTGCGGGCCTCGGATCTCGGCATCGCCATCGCGGAAGAACAGCGCTACAAGGAAGGCGATGCCTTCGTCTGCCTCGACGCAAAGGGCAAGCCGGTTTTCCACGATCAGGCGAAAGCGTCGGCCCAGTTGTTCGTCGATACTGTGCTGAAAGTCGGGGAGCAGGAAGTGCATGTCAAGTCCGCCCTCCAGTTGCTGCGCGAGGAGGCCATGCGTCTCGACATGGCGGGCTATGCCGAGGCCTGCGGCATTCCCGCCGACACGCTGGCCGCCCTGGCGACGGAGTTGGCTTCCCACGGCAAGCGCGCTTCCGTGATCGCGCACGGCGGCATGATGAACGGCAGCGGTTTCTATAACACCTACGCCCTGATGAGCATCAACGTGTTGCTTGGCAACATCAACTGGAAGGGCGGCATGGTGGCCAATGGCGGCGGCTTCAAGCTCGACGGCGAGGGGCCGCGCTACAACCTCGAGAAATTCCCGGGCATGGTCAAGCCGGCCGGCACGCCGCTCGGCCGCAACGTGCCGTATGAAAAAACCACCGAGTTCGCCACGCGCAAGGCGGAGGGAAAGCCCTACCCGGCGACCGCGCCCTGGTTCCCCAACGCCCCCGGGCTGACCACCGAACTGCTGCCCGGTGGGATCAGCGGTTATCCCTATCACCTGAAGGCGCTGGTCTTCTGGTCGGCCAATCCGCTCTACGGCATTCCTGGCTTGCGGGCCAAGATCGGCAAGGATCTGGCCGATCCGAAGAAGCTGCCGCTGATCATCTCGGTCGACCCGTTCATCAACGAAAGCAACGCCTACGCCGATTACATCGTCCCCGACTCGCTGATGTACGAAAGCTGGGGCTGGGTGGCGCCCTGGAACGGCGTGCCGACCAAGTCGATGGGCGCGCGCTGGCCGGTGATCGAGCCGAAAGCCGCCAAAATGGCCAACGGGCAGGCAATCGGCATGGAAACCTTCTTCATTGCCCTGTCCAAGGCCATGCAGTTGCCGGGTTTTGGCGAGAATGCCATCAGCGATCCGGAAGGCAACACCCATGCGTTGAATAACCCGGAAGACTGGTATCTGCGCGGCGGGGCCAACATCGCCTGGCTGGGCAAGGAACCCGTTGCCGATGCCACCGAGGAGGACATCGTCCTGTCGGGCGTCGAGCGCATCAGGCCGCTCCTCGAAAAGACGCTGAAGCCGGAAGAGATCGCCAAGGTCGGCTTCCTGCTTAGCCGTGGCGGCCGCTTCCAGCCCGGCAAAGACGCCTACGACGAAGATAATTCGGAGTGGATGCGCAACCCGCTGAAACCGATGTGCCACCTGTGGAACGAGAACGTCGGTGGTTCGAAGAACAGCCTTTCCGGCAAGCGCAACCGCGGTTGCGCCACCTGGAACGAGCCGGCGTTCGCCGACGGCACGCCGATGCGCAAGGTCTATCCGGCGGAGCAGTGGCCGCTGCAACTGGTGAGCTACAAGTCGGCGCTGCAGAATCCGTATTCGATCGGCGCGACGCGCCTGCTGGCGGTGCACCCGGAAAACCCGGTGCTGCTGCATCCCGACGATGCGCAGCCGCTCGGCCTGACGATGGGCGACCTGGTCGAGATCGCGACGCCGGGTGGCAGCCTGAAGGCGCGGGTGATGGTGCATGCCGGCATCGTGCGCGGGGTCGCGGCTTTCGAGCACGGCTTCGGCCATCGCGAGCTCGGCGCGCGCGCGCATCGCATCGGCGGCAAGAATCAACCCGACGACGCGCGGCTCGCAGCGGGCGTCAATCTCAATGAAATCGGCCTGATGGATCCGACCCGGCCCGACCAGGCCCCCTGGGTGGATGCCATTTCGGGCGCCTCGGTGCGCAACGGCCTGCCGGCGCGCATCCGCCGCGCCTGAAGACTAGTCGAGCGCCGCCGGATCGGCCCGCAGCATCAGGCGGGCCAGTTCGGCGGCGGAAGATACGCCGGCTTTTTCCATGACGTGCTGGCGGTGGATGTGCACGGTCTTCTCGCTGATGCCCAGCGTGGCGGCGATCAGCTTGTTGGGCAGTCCGCGCGCCACGAGGCGGGCGACTTCCTGTTCCCGGGGTGACAGCCGCGCCAGTGCCTGATGGGCTTCCTCCCGCTTGTGCGCTTCCTGCAGCGCTTCGCCGCAGCGGCGCATGGCCGCGGCGACGGCATCGAGGATGGCCTGGTCCTTGTAAGGTTTCTCGATGAAGTCGGCGGCGCCCGATTTCAGGGCCTGCACGGCTACCGACACGTCGGCATGGCCGGTCATGAACAGGATCGGCATGACGATGCCGCGCTCGCGCAGCACCTGCTGCAATTCGAGGCCGCTCATCGCCGGCATGCGGATGTCGAGCACCAGGCAGCAGGGTTGCGTCGGCGGGGCCGCGATGTCGAGAAATTCTTCCGCCGAGGCGTGCAGCCGGACCTGCCAGTCGACCGACTCGAACAGAAAGCGCAGCGAGCGGCGCAGGGCCGGATCGTCATCGACGACGTGGACAACGCATTCTTCAGGCGGAGTGTTCATGGCAGGGGAGGGAAACGGTGAAGCGCATGCCGGGACCGTCGGCATTGGGTTCGGCCCGCAGCCGGCCGCCGTGGGCTTCGACGATGGTCTTGCAGATCGGCAGGCCGAGCCCGAGCCCTTCCTGTTTGGTGGTGAAGAAAGGTTCGAACAGGTGGCCCCGCTGCTCCGCGCCGAGGCCGACGCCGCGATCGACGACGTGGATCAACAGCCGGTTGTCGACGGTCTCGATGAGGATGAGGATGCCCTGCCGTGCCGCGGGCAGGTCGCGGCCGGCGTCGATGGCATTCTTGATCAGGTTGAGCAGCACCTGCTGGATTTGCGAACTGTCGGCGAGCGCTTGGCAGGGGCCGGCGCTGCGGTTCTCGATGGCAATCTCGGGCGCTTGCGCCATCAGACCGGAGATCAGGCGCCGCGCTTCGGCCGCGATGGCCGTGATATCGACCGGCGCGCGCGCGGTTTCCCGCTTACGGACGAAATGGCGGATGCGCTGGACGATGCCGCCGGCCCGCTCGGCTTCGTTGACGATCTCGGTGCAGGCTTCGGTGACTGCTTCCGGGCTGAGATTGCCGCTGCCTTGGCGGCGCAGCACGGTGCGCGCATAGTTGCCGATCGTCGTCAGCGGCTGGTTGATCTCGTGCGCGAGGCTGCCCGAGATTTCGCCGAGGATCGACAGCCGTGACAGGTGCTCCATCTGCTCCTGGCTTTCGCGCATGCGGGTTTCCGCCGCCTCCCGCGCGCGCAGCGAATCGCGCAGCTCGGCGGTGCGGCGCTGCACCAGGTGCTCAACCCTGACCACGTGGATGACCCACGCGCCGAGCAGCGCCAGCGCGCCCAGCAGCCAGGGCCAGAAGCGGCGCAGCAGGCCGCCCGGGGTGATGTCGCGCAGGTAGGCATAGGGGCCGATGCGCAGTTCGCGATAGAGGTCGTGCACCGGCTGGTAGTCGGCCGGCACGGACCAGCTGAGGCCGCCTTTCTCCTCGGGCATGCTGAGCAGCGCCCGCGCCACGGTCTTCGCCAGCACCGGGTCGGTATGGCGGGTCACGGCGATGGGCCAGTCGGGATACAGCGGCGTCGACAGGGCACAGGGCAGCCCCTCCTCCCGCCGCTGCGACAGGATGCGCAGCGCCTCGATGCGCAGCAGGCCCTGCTGGGCGAGCTGCTCAGCAAAGCAGGCGCGGACGATGCCCGCATCGACTTCGCCGCTCAGCACCGCATCGATGACGTTGGTCATGGGCAGGCCGACGAAGCGGATTTCCCGGGTGTCCGATTCCGGGTCGATGCCCTGCCGCCGCATTTCCCGCGCGGCGACCAGATAGCCGCCGAAGGCCTCGGGGGCGACGGCGGCGATCCGCTTGCCGGACAGGTCCGCCAGGTCGCGCAGGTCCTGGCGTTCCGTCTTGACGATGATGGCCGAGCCGAGCGCCTGCCGCGTCGAGATGGCCAGGGGCGAGACGAGCGTGGCTATCCGGCTGATGCCAAACTCGGCTTCCATGGCCACGTAATAGCCGGGGTTGGTGATCACCAGGTCGACCCGGCGTTCGGCAATCGCGCTGCGCAGGCCGGCAACGTCGTATTGTTCGAGGCGAAAGCGGTGCGCGGGCAGGCTGGCGCTCAGGTGGTCCAGAACGGGAGACCAGTCCTCCGTCGCGGCGCGTTCCCCCTGATATACAAACACGCCGATCACGACCTCCCTCCCGGAGGCCGCCGTGGCGGTCAAGGCGGTGGCGCAAGCCAGGCACCAGAGCAGTTTGCGCAGGAACGGCCGAAGGAAGGACATGGCTGCGGCGAGCCTTATTTGCGGGTCAGCGTAACGGCGAGTTCGGTGCGCTCGATGCGCGTGTTGTCGACGCGCGGGTAGGGCGGCTTCGGCCAGTCCCACAGCATGGCGGGGAACAGCGCGCGCATC
>JAUXNZ010000062.1 GCA_030682595.1 Rhodocyclaceae bacterium
GACTTCGAAAACGGCCTCGGGGTTGCCCTTGATGTCGGGTGGCAGGACGATATTGCCGCGCACCTTGCCGCGGATGGCGGCAATGTACTTATTCATTTCTCCGATCTTGGCGGAACTGGCCTGTTGTGATTTGAGATTGGCCAATTCCTGTGCGGCCGCGTCCGCCGCCTTGCGCTGCTGCATTTGCTCGGCTTCGCGCTTGAGTTGTTCCTGGAAAGGATCGGGTTGCGGCTTTGGTGGCTCGGGCTTTGGTTCGAGCTTGGGTGGCGGCTTGGGTTTTTCCTTTTGCGCGATGTCCGGTTTGGGTGGCGGCTTGACCGGTTCGGGCTTGGGCTCGGGCTTGCGTTCTGGCTTTGGTTCGGGCGTCGGCACAGAGGTCGGCGCAGGCGGTGTTGGTGAAGGAGTCGCGCTGACCAGCTCCACCTCGACCGCCTCCGGGGCCTGGGTCTGCCAACTGATGCCGTAAATAAGGAAAATGATTAGCAGTACATGCATCAGCACCGCCAAGGCAAACGAGATGCGCTTGCCGGGCGGCGGGCGTGGAGTGGCGGGTGCTTCGCTCATCTATTTTTGTGCTGTACCAGCAAGCCGATTTTGGCGACCTGCGCGCGCTGCAATTCGTCCATCACGTTCAGCACCGCTTCGTAGCGCACGTTCTTGTCGCCGGCAATCAGCACGGGTTGGGCGGGATTTTTGGCTTGCAGTTCCTTCAGCTTCGCCGCCAGTTCGAGGCGGCCGATGGTGACTGGCTTGCCGCCCAGCACGTGATCCAGAATTTCCATCGCGCCATCGGCCTTGACGGTGATTTCGAGGGGCTCGACCGGCGGTGTGGAGGCCTTGCCGACGCTGGGCAGGTCGATGCTGGCGGTCTGGATGGCCGGTGCGGTGGCCATGAAAATCACCAGCAGCACCAGCATCACGTCGATATAGGGGACGACGTTGATTTCGTGCTTAAGCCTTCTGGAGCGCATGGATTTACTTCAACTGCCGCTGCAAAATGTTGGAAAACTCTTCCATGAAGCTTTCGAGGCGCACCGCGATGCGGTCGACATCATGGGCGAAGCGGTTGTAGGCGACCACGGCGGGAATCGCCGCGAACAGGCCGATGGCGGTCGCCACCAGGGCCTCGGCGATGCCGGGTGCGACGGCGGACAGCGTGGCCGTCGTCATGTTGGCGAGACCGCGAAAGGAATTCATGATGCCCCACACCGTGCCGAACAGCCCGACATAGGGCGACACCGAGCCGACCGAGGCGAGGAAGGACAGGTGCGCATCCAGGTCGTCGACCTCGCGCTGGCAGGTTGCCCGCATTGCGCGTCTGACGCCGTCGATGGCCGTGGCCGAGTCACGCGAGCCCTGGCCGCGCAGCTTGGTGAATTCGCGGAAACCGGCCTCGAAAATGCGCTCCAGCGCGCCGCTGTGTTGGCGGTCAGTGACGGCGTTCTGGTAGAGGACATTCAAGTCGCCGCCGCTCCAGAAGTCGCGTTCGAACTGGTCGGTTTTCTTGCGCGCATCACGAATCTGGAACCACTTGCGGAAGATCCAGTACCACGACATGACGGAAACATAGACAAGCAGCGCCATCACCAGCTTGACGAGCAGGCTGGCCTGGGCAATGAGATCGATGATGGCGATATCTGTGGCGACGTTCATCTGAGATGGGCGAGTTTTTGGTGGAGTGACTGCGGCATGGCCGTTGCCTTGCCGCGCACAAGATCGAGACAGGCGACGCGCACCGTGGCGGTCAGCAGGGTTTCTTCCGCGCGAACGACTGACTGGGCGAATGTTACCTGAGCGCGGCCGAGGGCCTCGATCCGGGTAGCGACTTCAAGCAGGTCATCGAGCCTGGCCGGCTTCAGATACTCGACCGAGAGCGAGCGTACCGCGAAGGCCAGGCCGGCTTCCCCGGCCAACTGGTGCTGCTCGAAACCGAGCTCGCGCAGCAGTTCGGTACGGGCGCGTTCGAAGTATTTGAGATAGTTGGCGTAATAGACCACGCCGCCGGCGTCGGTGTCCTCGTAATAGACCCGCACTGTGAGACTGGCAGTCATTGGCCTTGCCACAATTCCCGATTCGCGCCACCCGGAGCGCCAGGGGATTCGAGCCCGAAATGTCGCCAGATGCTCGGCGTCGCCACCCGGCCGCGCGGGGTGCGCTGCAGGTAGCCTTGCTGGATCAGGTAGGGTTCGAGCACATCCTCGATGGTATCGCGCGCCTCGCCGATGGCTGCCGCGAGGTTGTCGATGCCGACCGGGCCGCCGCCGAATTTTTCGAGCATGGCGCTGAGCAGTTTACGGTCCATGATGTCGAGACCGAGGTGGTCGACGTCAAGCATGAGCAGGGCGGCGTCGGCGATTGCGCGGGAGATGGCGCCATCGTGTTTGACCTCGGCGTAGTCGCGCACGCGGCGCAGCAGCCGGTTGGCGATGCGCGGCGTGCCGCGGCTGCGCCGGGCGATTTCGATGGAACCCTCATCGGCAATCGCGCACTTGAGCAGATGTGCCGAGCGGCGCACGATCAGGCCGAGTTCTTCCGGCGTGTAAAACTCGAGCCGGGCAACAATGCCGAACCTGTCCCGCAATGGGTTGGTGAGCATGCCGGCGCGCGTGGTGGCGCCGACCAGCGTGAACGGCGGCAGGTCGAGCTTGACCGAGCGCGCCGCCGGACCCTCGCCGATCATGATGTCGATCTGGAAGTCTTCGAGCGCGGGGTAGAGAATTTCCTCGACAACGGGCGAGAGTCGGTGAATCTCGTCGATGAACAGCACGTCGTTCGGTTCGAGATTGGTCAGGATCGCGGCGAGGTCGCCGGCGCGCTCCAGCACCGGACCGGAGGTCGAGCGCAAGTTGACGCCCATCTCGTGGGCGATGATGTGGGCCAGCGTGGTCTTGCCCAGTCCCGGCGGGCCAAACAGCAGCACATGGTCGAGCGCTTCCTGCCGCTGCCGCGCGGCCCCGATGAAAATTTCAAATTGCCCGCGAATTTTTTGCTGGCCGACGTAATCCGCCAGCCGCTTCGGTCGCAAGGCGCGTTCCAGCACATCCTCATGCGGCGAGGAACTGTCGGCTGCAATCAGCCGGTCGGGCGGGCCGGCGAGCGAATCGGTTTCGATCATGCGGAGTCGGGAGTGGTGGGCGGTGCCGACGACCAGCCGGCGGCGAGGTTGAGTGCGAGGGCCAGGATGACCGGACCGAGAAAGATGCCGACGAAGCCGAAGGCCAGCACGCCGCCAAAGACGCCAAGGGCGATCAGCAGGATCGGCAGGCTGGCCGAGTAGCTGATGAGGATGGGTTTGACGAGATTATCGACACTGCTGATGAGCGCGACACCGTAGATCGCCATGAAAATCGCCCAGCCGGTTTCGCCCTGGCTGTAGAGCCACCATGCCGCGCCGCCCCAGATCAATGGCGGGCCGATCGGCACCATCGACAGGAAGAAGGTCGCGGCGGCGAGCAGCAGGGCGGTCGGCACGCCGGCGATGAGGAAGCCGATCAACGCGACGAGGCTTTGTGCCGCCGCCGTGCCGACGATGCCGATCATCACGCCCATGATGGTGGTGCGCGCGAGCGTCAGCATGCGTCCGCCGAGTTCGCCACCGATTTTGTTGGCGAAGTGGCCCAGGTGCGCGGCGAGGGCGCGGCCGTCGCGGTAGAAGAAGAAGGCGATGCAGACTACCAGCGTGAGTTCCAGCAGGCCCTGGCCGATCAGGCCGACGGTGGCGAGCAGGAACTTGCGCGTCGGCTCGAACAGCTGCTGGCCGAGCCGGGCGATTTCCTCCTGGCTGGCGGCGATCTTGCGCCAGTAGGCGTCGAGGGGTTCGCCGATCAGCGGCAGTCCGGCGAGCCAGTCGGGCGGAACATGGTCGCCCGACTGGAACCATGGGCGCAGGATGGTTAGCAACTGGCTGACGGCATCGGCGACGGTGGCGGCGAGGTAGGCCATTGGCAGCAGCACGGCCGCTGCGAGGATCAGTGTGGTCAGCAGGGCGGCGAGGGTGGCGCGGCCCTTGACGCGCGCCTCGACCCAGACAAACAGCGGCCAGGTGGTGAGGCAGAGAATCGCGGCAAACATCAACGCCGCCAGAAACGGCCCCAGCACCCAGAAGGCGCCGATGATGATCAGCGCCACGAGGGCGATGCGGAAATAGGCGCGGACGGATTCGTTCATGGGTTTCATGCCTTGGCCAGCAATTTTAAGGCCTGGCGGATGCCATCCGATACGCCAATCTCCGCAGGCAGCGACTTCATGGCGCCCAGCGCTTCGCGGTCGCTATAACCGAGTGCCAGCAGCGCGTTGAGAATGTCGCTCATCGGGTCATGGGCAGCGGCCGTCGCCGTCCCGCCAGCGCCGACTTTTGCGGCACTGCCGCCACCCACCGGCAGCTTGCCCTTGAGTTCGAGCAGCAGTCGCTCGGCGGTTTTCTTGCCGATGCCGGGAATCTTCACCAGCCGTCCGGTTTCCTGCAGCGCGACAGCCTGGGCGAGTTCACCTACCGACAGGCCGGACAGCA
>JAUXNZ010000066.1 GCA_030682595.1 Rhodocyclaceae bacterium
GCCCGTATCCTACCCAGAAGAGTCCCGTATCCGACCCAGAAGAGTCATTAACTGTCGCGGCGATTCCGCAGCAGTTCGCAGATGCGGAACAGTCGTACTGAGTGATGCCGACGGTAGCAATATGGCACGCTGCCTGTACTATAGCTTCCGGACGTCGACACTTTCGGGAACCCTCTCATCATGCCCACATCAACCGCCCCATCTTCGCGCACCCGCGTCCGCCGCATGCCAGAGCGTGCTCAATACGACGCCGACGCGATCAACTCCATCGTCGATTCTGCGTTCATCTGTAGCGTTGCCTTTCAGATAGACGGCGTGCTACATGCCATCCCCACTATCCATTGGCGCGAAGGGAATCATTTGTATATCCATGGGGCCAAGGCGTCGCGCATGTTCAAGGCGCTGACCGAGGGTGAAGCCTGTATCACGATCGCGCTGGCAGATGGTCTGGTGCTGGCCCGGTCGGCCATGCACCACTCGGTGAATTACCGCTCCGTGGTGATCTATGGCCGTTTCGAGTTGGTTACCGACCCAGTGGAGAAACAGCACCGTTTGCAGGCGTTCATCGACGGTCTTTACCCTGGACGGTGGAGCACTCTGCGCCCAGTCAATGAAAAGGAACTGAATGCCACAAGTTTGCTACGCATTCCCCTGACCGAGGCTTCAGCCAAGGTGCGTAACTGGGGAGTCAAGGATGACGAGGATGATTTAGGCTGGCCTGTCTGGGCCGGTGTAATCCCGTTATCCACCGTGATCGGCACACCGCAAACGGAGAAGGATAGTGTGGTGCATACGGCTCCACAAACGCGTTTCGGTCCGGCAGGTTCCTAAATGGAGCGGCCAGTTGATCGGCTGGTTTAAGTAACCTATCTATGGCAACTTGAGGTTCACAGCAGCCCCACACTTTTGTGAGGCCAACGGCAGGAACCGCTGCATAGGGGGCGTAGGGTATGAAAACCTGACTGGCACTTGAGGGTCGTTACCCGCCGTCCCGCCAACGCCGTGCGCTTTACGTCGTGCAGTGGCGCGGATTGCTCGAGCCGCCACAGATCGTAATCGATCTGCATTCTGAGCCGGGTTTCGGCGCGGCCGCCGTTTCCCGGGCCGAGCCAGGCCTCGCCGCACTGCGGTAAAATCCGCCGTTTTCAGTCCCGGAAAACCCCCATGAAACACATCGTCGACGACGTCCGCATCCGCGAGATCAAGGAACTTTCACCGCCGGGGCACGTCCTGCGCGAATATCCCGCCACCGAGCCTGCTGCCGTGACGACCTATGAGGCGCGCTCCGGCATTCATCGCATTCTGCATGGCGCCGACAACCGGCTGGTGGTGGTGGTCGGGCCGTGCTCGATCCATGATTTCGATTCGGCGCTGGAATATGCGCGCCGCCTCAAGGCCGAGCATGACCGGCTGGCCGGCGACCTCCTGATCCTGATGCGCGTTTATTTCGAGAAGCCGCGCACCACCGTGGGCTGGAAGGGCTTGATCAACGATCCGCGCATGGACGGCAGCTTCAAGATCAACGAGGGCGTGCGGCTGGCGCGGCGGCTCTTGTGGGAACTGAACGGCATGGGGCTGCCCTGCGCCACCGAATTTCTCGACACGATCATTCCGCAATACACCGCCGACCTGATCAGTTGGGGCGCGATCGGCGCCCGCACCACCGAATCGCAGGTGCACCGCGAATTGGCCTCCGGTCTTTCCTGTCCGGTCGGCTTCAAGAACGGCACCGACGGCAACATCAGGATTGCCGTCGACGCGATTCGCGCCGCGCAGTCGCCGCACCATTTCCTTTCGGTGACCAAGGCTGGGCATTCGGCCATCGTGTCGACCAACGGCAACGAGGACTGCCACATCATCCTGCGTGGCGGCAAGCAAACCAATTTTGATCACGCCAGCATCGAGGCTGCCTGCATCGATCTGGGCAAGTCCGGCCTGGCGGCGCGGGTGATGGTTGACTTTTCGCACGGCAACAGCCGCAAGGATTTCAAGCGGCAGATGGAAGTGTCGACCGATGTCGCCGCCCAACTGGCGGCCGGCGAGGATCGCATTTTCGGCGTGATGATCGAGTCGCATCTGAATGAAGGCCGCCAGGACCCGCATCCCGGCAAGCCGCTCGCCCACGGCGTGTCGATCACCGATGCCTGCCTGGGTTGGGACGACACCGTGACGGTGCTCGATCAACTGGCCGAGGCGGTGCAAAAACGCCGCCTGGCGCTGGCCGCTCGCTAAGTAACCGTGGCGAACGCTGCCCGGCGTCTGTTCTATGCGGCGGTTGGCCTGACGCTGGTCTTTCGTCTGTGGCTGGCGGCAGCCATGCCGATCACCGGCGACGAGGCCTATTTCATCTGGTGGGGGTGGATTCCCGACTGGGGTTTTTACGATCACCCGCCCATGATTGGCTGGTGGCTGGCGGCCCTGCTGGCGCTTGGCGATGCGGAGTGGTGGCTGCGTTTGCCGCAGGTGGCGCAGCCAGTGCTCCTGGCGCTGGCGGTGCGCTGGGCTTGGCCGCGGCTGTGGCCGGAACAGGCCGAGCGGCGCGACTGGGCGGCGCTGCTGGTGTTGCTGGCGCCCGTAAATGTCTGGAATGTATTTGTCACCACCGACACCGCGTTGCTTTATTGCGCCGTGCTGTCCGGTCTCGCCTGGCTTTTTGCCAGTCGCGAACAGGGCGGCAATGTCTGGCGTTGGTATGTGCTTGCGGGAATTTTTCTCGCGGGCGCGGTGCTGTCGAAATATTTTGCCGCGTTGCTGGGCTTTGCCTACCTGATCGATGTGCTGCGCCGGCGCAACGCGCGCGCCTTTGCCGGGTTGGCCATCACCTATGCCATTACCGTGCCGGCCCTCCTGCTGATGGCCTGGTGGAACGCCGGCAATTGCTGGTCGAACTACATGTTCAACTTTGTCAATCGGCATGGCGCACATTCCGGCATTGGTCTGGAAAACCCATTGATTTACGCGGCCACGCTGGCCTATGTGCTGACACCGCCGGTGCTGTGGTTGTTGTTCAGTCGCCGCTCAATTCGCCGTTCCGCCAGCGCCGACTTTTCCAATGTCGATCGCAGCCTGGCCACACTGGTCGCCGTACCGCTGCTGCTGTTTGCCGCCTTGTCGCTTTTCAGAACCGTCGGCCTGCACTGGGTGCTGGCCTTTGTGCCGTTTGCCCTGCTGCTGGCGCTGCGGCGGCTGTCCGGCCCCGCCGTGCCGAAACTGGCGTGGTTTTTCATGGGCTTCGCGGCGCTGCATCTGGCCGTCGCCCTCGTCGTTTCGCGACTGCCGCTGGAAACCTGGCGCTCGTTCAGGATCTATCCCGGCCTCGTGCTCACCTTTGATAGCCGCATCCTTGTCGAGCGCGTCGTAGTCGGTGACAGCCTGCTGGTTTCCGATGGTTATTCGAATGCGGTGACCCTGGGCTACAACCTGCGGCGTTATGTGCCGGTGCTGGGCATGGCGTCGAGCCATGCGCGGCATGACGACATCCTCACCGACTGGCGTCTGCAGGATGGGCGCGACATCACCGTCCTGCGCAAGACGGCGCCCGAGCCCGATGAATACACGGCCTGGTTCCAGAGTGTCACCACCGACAGCTTCGAACATCGCGGCGCGCATTACTGGGTGGTGCGCGGGCGCGGTTTCGACTACGCGGCCTACCGCGACAGCGTGCTCCGCGAAGTGCGTCGCCGTTACTATGCGTTGCCGCCCTGGCTGCCGCAGACAGGCTGCTATTTTTGCGACCGCTATTTCCCTGACAAGACATGCCGCCGCTGATCCAACTGCTCCGGCCGCATCAATGGGTGAAAAACGGCTTTGTGTTTGCCGGCCTGCTGTTCAGTCATTCCTGGGGCGACCCGGTTCTGGTGACACAGGCCGTCCTGGCCTTTGTCGCGTTCTGCCTGGTCTCGTCGGCGGTGTATGTGATGAACGACCTGCTGGACCGCGAGCAGGATCGCCGCCATCCGGAAAAATGCCGCCGTCCGCTCGCCAGCGGGACGGTGAGCGTGCCGGCGGCGCTGGTGCTGGCCGGTATTTGCCTGCTGCTGGGCCTGGGGCTGGCGCTCGGGCTGTTTGCCGCGGCGGGCGCGCCCGCGTCGCAGGCGCCGTGGATTTTTGTTGCCTATTTCCTGTTGAACGTCGCCTACAGCCTTGGCTTGAAGCATGTTGTGGTGCTCGATGTTTTCATCATCGCCGCCGGCTTCATGCTGCGGCTCTTGGCCGGTACGCTCGGGCTGGGCATCTGGCCTTCGCACTGGCTGCTGTTGTGCGGCCTGATGCTGACGCTGTTTCTCGGTTTTGCCAAGCGTCGCGCCGAACTGAACGTCCTGATGGCGGACAGTGGGCAGCATCGGCGCGTGCTCGATCAATACACGCCGGCCATGCTCGATCAATTCACCACCCTGTCGGCCGGCGCGACGATGATGGCCTACAGTCTCTACACGGTCAGTGCGGAAACCATCGCCCTGCATGGCACGCCCTGGCTGATTGCCACCGTGCCGTGCGTGCTATACGGCCTCCTGCGCTACCTGTATCGTCTGCACCGTGCCGGCGGCGGCGGCGACCCCGCGCGGGAAGTGCTCACCGATCCCCATTTGCTGGGAACTTTTATCCTTTGGCTCGCTTTGGTAATCTGGCTGCTGGCATAATCACCCGGTTTGGCTTTACCCAAAAAAATGAACACTCCCGCCCGCCCCGATCCCTTTGCCGCGTTTGTCTTTCTCGGCGACGCCACCGGCTTTGTCGATCGCATCCTCGAAATCATCGAGCACGTTCTCCTGTTCGAAGATTGCGAGCGCGCGGAAATCGATTCGCTGGCCGGCTATTTCCGCTGCTACCACGCCCCTGCCGGCGCCGAAATCATCCGCGAGGGGGAATCGGGCGACTTCATGCTGCTGCTGATCGAAGGGAGCGTCGAGGTCACCAAGCTCGATCCGCGTGGCCTGCCCCAGCGGATGGCGATTGCCGGACCCGGCAAGACGCTGGGCGAGATGTCGCTGATCGACGGCGAGCCGCGCTTTGCCAGTTGCGTGACACTGGAACCGACGCTGTTTGCCGTGCTCGACCGCGCCGCGCTGATCCGCGTGGTTTCCGAAGAACCCAAGGTCGGCGTCAAGCTGCTGATGGAACTTCTGCTGCTGCTCAACCAGCGACTGCGCGCGGTGAGCGGCGAGCTGATGAGCCTACGCTTTAAGGATTAACGTGAAAGCACGGCGTTTGCGCCGGGCCGCCCCAAGCAAACGCGGCATGCGGCGCCAGCCACCAGGCCGCAGGACAGTCGAAGACTGGTCTCGCGAAGCGAGATGCGGCCTTATCGCACGCAACCCGCACCGCTGTCAAAAGAAGCGTCCCGTGATAAGCGAGCGCCAGCGAGCAGTTAAGAACCCCCGCGAGGGGGCAAAGGGGGCGGGCGTTTATTAAGCGTTGATGCCTTTTTGCCACAACACGTCGCCGTGGCCGGCGTGTTGGTTCAGCCAGCGCGCCAGCACGAACAGCAGGTCGGACAGCCGGTTCAGGTATTGACGGGAAGCTTCCGGCACGGGTTCGGTTTGCGCCAGCAGGACCACGGCGCGTTCGGCGCGCCGGCAGACCGTGCGGGCCTGGTGCGCCAGC
>JAUXNZ010000072.1 GCA_030682595.1 Rhodocyclaceae bacterium
CACGCTGGAGCCGGATCGCGGCATCAACCCGTTCGCGCTGGCGCCCCGACTGATCATCAATCTGGCGGATGTGCCAGCCACGCAACTGATTCAGCCCGGCAGCCGCGCCAGTTGGCGCCTGCATGCGGCGGGCGATGCGCCGGCCGTCGCCAAATTTCGCCAGTGGGTGCAGCAGCATTTGCAGCGCGGCGAAAAACTCGAAAGTCTCGACAACGCCCGCCCGGAAATCCGCAACATCATTGAACGCGCGCAGCGCTTCCTGCGGCTGGCGGCGCTGTTGACCGTGGTGCTGGCCGCCGTGGCGGTCGGCATGGCGGCGCGGCGCTACATGCAGCGCCATCTGGATGCTTGTGCGGTCATGCGCTGTCTGGGGGCCAGCGAACGGCAGATTTTGCTGATCCACGGCGGCGAGTTCATCGTGCTGGGTCTGGCGGCCACCCTGCTCGGCGGGGCGCTGGGCTATCTGGCGCAGGAAGCCTTGCACATGCTGCTGGCCGGACTGGTCGCCGAACAGTTGCCCGCACCCGGCTGGCTGCCCTGGTTGCACGGCCTGGCGGTTGGCAGCGTACTGGTGGCGGGTTTCGTGCTGCCGCCGCTGCTGCGCCTCAAGTCAGTGCCGACGGTGCGCGTGCTGCGGCGCGAATGGGGCGCGCATTTTGCTGGAGTCGAACCGCTGTCGGCGGCTTCCTATCTGCTGGGCATGGGCTGTCTGGCCGGGCTGATGTTGTGGATGGCGAACGATGTGCGACTGGGCAGCGTGGTACTGGGCGGTTTTATGCTCGCGGTGGCGGTGTTCGCCCTGGCCGGACAGGGCTTGCTGGTGCTGCTTGGCCGCTTGCCGGCCCGGCTGCTGTCTGGCGGTTGGCGCATCGGGCTGGCCAATCTGCGCCGCCGCGCCGGGGCGACGCTGGTGCAGGTGGTGGCGCTGGCGCTGGGGCTGACCACGCTGCTGATCCTGACGCTGGCAAAAGACGATCTCATGTCGGCCTGGCAGACCAAGACGCCGCCCAACGCGCCCAACCGTTTTCTCATCAACGTGCAGCCCGATCAGCGCAGCGCCATCGGCGACTTTTTCGTGAATCAGGGATTGCCCGCGCCGCGCCTCGAACCGATGGTGCGCGGGCGGCTGACCAGCGTGAATGGCCGCAAGGTTGCGCCGCGCGATTTTGTCGATGAACGCGCCCAGCGTCTCGTCGAGCGCGAGTTCAACCTGTCGAGCCGCGATGACCTGCCGCCCGGCAACCGGGTCGTCGCCGGGCGCTGGCATGCTGGCGATGGCCCCCCACGCGCGCCAATCCCGCTCTCGGTGGAAATGGGTCTGGCCGATACGCTCAATCTGCACATCGGCGACGAACTGCTGTTCGACATCGGCGGCCAGCCGTTTGTCGCCCAGATCGCCTCGCTGCGCAGCCTTGAATGGGACTCGATGCGCGTCAATTTCTTCGTCATCGCGCCAGCCGGCAGCATGGACGATCAGCCCACCAGTTTCATCACCAGCTTCCACTTGCCGGACGGCAGCGAAACCATCATCAGCGATCTGGTGCGGCAGTTTCCGAACCTCACGGTGATCGACGTGGCCGCGCTGGTGCGGCAGTTGCGGGATACGCTCGACCAGGTGGCGCGCGCGGTGCAACTGGTGTTCGGTTTCGCCCTGCTGGCCGGGCTGGTGGTGCTGTATGCCGCGCTGCAGGCCGGTGCCGGCGAGCGCAATCACGAGCTGGCCGTGTTGCGCGCGCTCGGCGGTCGGCGCCGCCAGTTGCGTCAGGCATTATTTGCGGAATTTGCCGCGCTCGGCGCGCTGGCGGGCTTGCTCGCCGGCCTGGCCGCCACGGCCATCGGCACGGCGCTGGCGCGCTGGGTATTCCAGCTTGACTATCTGCCAACCCCCAGCCTGGTCCTGGTCGGCTTGCTGGCCGGGTTGTCCGGAGTAGCGCTGGCAGGTCTCATGGCGACCCGCAAGGCGCTGGCCGGGCAGGTGGTGGAAGGCCTGCGCGGCGTTTGATCTAGCGCAAACCGCCATTTTTTGCCTGTAACAGAATGGTGGCATGAAACCGACTTCTACCATGGGTAGGGAAGTGATCGGGTCTGCCGCTGACGGGTGGGTGCGACTGTTGGGCTACTACCGCGGCGTGCTGATGGTGTTGTACTCGGTGGCGGCGCTGTTCTTTCTGGCGCTGGGGTTTTACGAGTGGCAGCGGATTGACGCAAATACAGACGCCATGGCGAGGCTGTGCCAACAGGTTGGCGCGGCTTGCGGCGGTAGTGCGGCAATCAATCCGCTCGAGGAAATTCTGGCGATACGCGACCACAGTCGCAAGAGCCTCCTGCTCATCGTGCTGGCCAGCTTCATCGTCACCAGCACACTCCTGCACCTGATGGTGAACCGGGCGCGCCGTCATTACCTCAGCCTGCAGCGGCTGGCGAGCCTGCAGGAAGACATCATTGCCGAGCGCACGCGCGAACTCAAGGAAAGCAACGCCGATCTCCATCGCGAAGTGCTGGAGCGCCGTCAGCGCGAGGAAGAGTTGCGCATTGCCGGCGCGGTGTTCGAGAGCGCCGCGGAAGCCATTTTTGTCACCGATGCGGCCAATTGCATCGTGCGGGTCAATCCGGCGTTTACCGTGCTTACTGGCTATACCGCCGCCGAAGTGCTGGGCAGGGATCCGGCCCTGCTGAAGTCCGGCCGCCACAATGCCGAGTTTTATGCCGGGATGTGGGCAGAACTGCGGGAGTGCGGTCATTGGGAAGGCGAAATCTGGAATCGCCACAAGAATGGTGACATCATGGTCGAATGGCTGTCGATCTCGAAGGTCGTCGGGCAGCGGGGCGTCGCCCAGTACCTGGCGATTTTTCATGACATCACGCGTCGCAAGGCAGACGAAGACTTGCTGCGCCACCGCGCGCATCACGATGTGCTGACCGATCTGCCCAACCGCAGCCTGTTCTACGACCGTCTGCAGTCCACCTTCAACCAGGCCAAACGCTACCGCCGCATTTTTGCGCTGTTGCAGGTCGACCTCGATCGCTTCAAGGAAGTGAATGACACGCTGGGCCACGCGGCGGGCGATCAGTTGCTGGTCGAGGCGGCGCGGCGTTTGACCAGTTGCGTGCGCGAAGCGGATACCGTGGCGCGACTGGGCGGCGATGAATTCGCCCTCATCCTGTCCGACATGGCGAGCGAGGACGAGGCGGAACAGGTTGCCTACCGAGCGGTACAACTGCTTGCCGAGCCGTACCATCTGGATGCCGGCACGGCGAGTATTTCCGGCTCCGTTGGCATCGCGCTTTACCCGCAACATGGCCAGGACAGCGAGCAACTGATGAAGAATGCCGACAGCGCCATGTATACCGCCAAGACGGGTGGCCGCAACGCCTATCGCATTTATGCCCCGCTCCAGCATGCCGCCAACCGGCAAGGCGATTTACTATAGCTTTCGCGGCGTTGCGGCGGTCAGTCTGTCGGTTAGAATCCGCCATCTTTTTCCGAAAGCTCCCGATGCTTCACGCCGGACAACCCGCGCCGCGTTTTACCTTGCCCGATGCCGACATGGAGATGTTCGATTCCGTGTCCCTGCTGGGCAAGCAGCACGTCGTGCTGTTCTTCTATCCGAAGGACGACACGCCTTATTGCACCCTCGAGGCCATCGATTTTTCCGACCATGAGAGCGAGTTCAACCGCCACGGTTGCGCCGTGATCGGCATCTCGCGCGACGACTGCCTGGTGCATGCCGACTTCCGCGACAAACATGGCCTGTCGATCCGGCTGCTGTCGGACGCGGATGCCGAGGTCAGTCACAAATTCGGCGTGATGCATTATCGCGAACACGACGGCCACAAAAAACTTTGCCTGACCCGCTCAACTTTCGTGATCGACAAGCGCGGCATCATTCGCCACATCGTTTCCGACGTGAAACCCAAGGGCCACGCCGCCGAAATATTTCAACTCGTCAAACAGCTTGGCAACGAGTAGCCAGTCAGCACGCAATGCCGTTTTTGTCGGTCGGGCAGAAGTCCGACAATTATTTCCCGTAGGAGTATTTTATGCAAATCGATAAACACACCGTCGTCACCCTGGCCTACAGCGTCGCTGACAGCGAGGGCAATCTCATTGACGCGGGCGAACACCCGCTGACCTTTCTGCACGGCGGCTATGGCGGCATCTTCGAGAAGATTGAAGAGGAATTGCTTGGACAGGTGACGGGTTTCCAGAAAGACATCCGCCTGCAGCCCGAGGAAGCCTTTGGCGAATATGACGCCGAACTCGTGGTGATCGAGCCGCGCGACCTGTTCCCGGAAGACATCGAAGTCGGCATGCAATTCGAGCGCGCCTCCAGCAATGAAGACGAGGACGGCACGCTCTACACCATCACCGACATTGCCGAAGGCAAGGTGGTGGTCGATGGCAATCATCCGCTGGCCGGCATGGCGCTGGTGTTTTCCTGCACCGTCAGCGCGGTGCGCGCCGCCACCGCCGAGGAAATCGAGCATGGCCACGTCCATGGCGAGGGTGGTCATCTCCACTGACTTTCATGATGCGTGAAACATCACCCCGCATCATGAAAGGCAGCCCCTTCCCATTGACCCCCACCCCCAGCCCCCGCCCCGGGGCGGGGGTCAAAGTTTGTTCGCTGCGCTCAGGGGGTTACGCGGCGTCAAGTTGTGTGTTTCACGTTAATCAGTTGCGCGGTGCTTCAGCTTTCTGAGCGCACATGGGGTGCGCTGTGGATTGTTTTGTCCGCGGCGGGCTTCGGTGCGATGGCGATTTTCGCCAAGCTGGCCTACCAGGACGGTGTTTCGCTATCCACCATGCTGTTCCTGCGTTTCACCATCGCCGGTCTGTTGCTCGCGGCCTGGGGCCTGATGCAGGGCCAGGCTTGGCCGCGCGGCCGCGATCTGCTCTGGTTGTTGGCGATGGGCGGCGTGGGGTATGTGGCGCAAGCCTATTGTTATTTTGCCGCGCTCCAGCATGCCAGCGCGGGCGTCGTTGCCTTGTTGCTTTACCTCTATCCGGCGCTGGTCACGGTGCTGTCGGCGCTGCTGTATCGCCGCCGCATCGGCGCCGGTCGTGGCTGGGCGGTGGCCGTGGCTCTGGCGGGGACGGCGCTGACGGTCGGCAACGACCTGAGTGGCGCGCCGCTGGGGATCGTGCTGGGGATCGGCGGCGCCCTGGTTTATTCCATTTACATTCTGGCGGGCGAGGACGTGATGCGGCGCGTGCCGCCGCTGCCAGCCGCCACGGTGGTGATGCTGGCCGCCGCCGTGGTGTATGGCGGGATCGCCTTCCAGGCCGATCTTGCCCTGCCGGCGACCGCTTCCGGCTGGCTGGCCGTGACGGCGATTGCGGTGTTCTCGACGCTGCTGGCGATTCTGGGTTTTCTCAAGGGGGTGGAAAAGCTCGGCGCCACCGACGCCTCGACGCTGTCCACGCTCGAACCGCTGATTACGCTCGGCCTGGCCGCGCTCGTGCTGGGCGAGGTGATTGGTGGCGCGCAACTCGCGGGGGGCGCGTTGATTCTCGCGGCGGTCGTTTATCTCGCCCGCCACGGCGCGCGCCGGGTGGCTACAGAATAGCCTGGCGCGCCGGGCCGCTCCGCGCGGCAAGTGCGTGCAAGCCGAGCGCGGGCAGGGCGGCGCGCAATCGCTCGGGATGCGCCGTGGCTTGCAGGTTCAGACGGGCCTGACCCGCGTGGTTCTTGTCGTGAAGGCGCATGACCTGCCGTGCCACGGCCTCCGCGACATCCACCAGTTCAACGTGCTGACCCAGCAGCGGGGTGATGAGCGGCGTCAGGAAGGCGTAGTGCGTGCAGCCGAG
>JAUXNZ010000083.1 GCA_030682595.1 Rhodocyclaceae bacterium
GCAATCTTCTGGCCGCGCAGCCAGAGCGGTTCGCCCGAGGTGTCGAGGTAGAGCGTGGCGGTTTTTTCGGTGACGAACAGATGGATGCGCACCGCCGGGGCGGCGGTATTCACGTCAGGGCGCTTTCCGGTGTCGGCGCGAAAACGGTCGCACACCGCGTCCTTCACCTTCAGCGTGATGTACTCGATGCTCTTGAACGGCGCCCGCACGGCGGTGACATAGACGCGGATTCTGTGGTCGACCTTGAACAGCATTGGCCAGGCGACATCAAGGGCCAACTGGTAGATGTCGGCCTCGTTGCGAAATTCGGCGTTGGCGACGCGCCATAGCACACGCGTGGCGATGCGTGATTCCAGGTTCACCCGGTAGCAAGTTTCCCAGTTTCCCGTAAAACCCGCGCCGCCCGGGGTGGTCGCCAACTGCTGGCCGCCGGCCGCGACGATATCTTCGGCCAGCAGGGCTTCGAGCCCGCGCGGGCAGGTCGCAAAAAATGATTCGCCACGCGGAGCGCCCGGCAACCTGGCCGCGCGCGCTGCGCCGGGTTGCCTGGAAAGTCGGCGCTGGCCGCATTTGTCAATGAGCGGCGGGTTGCTTGTCGGAGCGTTCAAAAGGGTTTCACCACGACCAGGATGCAGATGGCCAAGAGTGCCAGCACCGGCACCTCGTTGAAAAAGCGGAACCAGACGTGGGAGTGCCGGTTTCCCCCGGCGACGAATTCCTTGAGCAACCAGCCGCAATACAGGTGATAGACCACCAACCCAGTGACCAGCGCGATCTTGGCATGCAGCCAGCCGCCGGAAAAGCCGTAGCCGAGCCACAACCACAGGCCGGTGGTGACGGCGAGGATGCCGATCGGCGTGACAAAGCGGTAGAGCTTCCGCGCCATGAGCAGCAGGCGCTCCTTCTCCGCGCCGTTGCCCTGAACCATGGCCAGATTGACGAAGATGCGCGGCAGGTAGAACAGTCCGGCGAACCAGCTGACGACAAAGAAGATATGAAAAGCTTTCAGCCAGAGCATGAGCATGCTGTTTTATCCTTTTTGAGCCGCGGTGATTCCGGCATCCACCGTCGGGTAACGCAACCGCAATTTTAGTTCGCGTTTCATGCGCGTGTTGGTCAGCCGCCGCGACTCGCCCATGAATGAAAGCAACAGGGGGGAGAGCAGGGCGCGTGCTTCCGCCCGGCTGGCGCGAGGCGGCCGGGGCAACCCGAAGGCGTCGGCCAGCTTGTCGAACCAGTCGCCCATCAACAGGGCCGAATCGTCGCAGATGTTGTAGGCGCGGCAGGCTTGACCACGTTCCAGCGCCACGACGCAGGCGTACGCCAGGTCTTCGGCATGAATGTGATTGGTGTAGCTGTCTTCCGCCGCTACCAGCACGGGATCGCCGCGGCGCAGCCGTTCGAGGGGCAGGCGGTCGGCGGCATAGATGCCGGGCGCACGCAGCAGGCTGACCCGCGTCCCGTTGCGCCGGCCAAAGCTGCGCAACCGGCCTTCGGCGGCGACGCGCCGCCTGGCCCGGGCCGAGTGCGCCGCCAGCGGCCGCGTCTCCGATACCCAGTCTCCGGCGCTGTTGCCGTAGACCCCGCTAGTGCTGATATAGACAATGCGCCGTGGTAAGCTTCGCGACCTTGTCAGCGCTGCCAGCAGGTGTAGTGTGCGCGGGTCGCCGTCTCCCGTGCCAGGTGGCGGGGCGCTGTGCAGCACCGCGTGCGCCAACCCCGCCAGACGACGCAGGGTAGCGGGTTGATCGAGGTCGCCACACAATTGCCTGACACCCATGATGCGCAGGGCCGGGTCGAATTCGCGCACCAGCGCGAACACCTGCCAGCGGCGCGTCAAGGCGGGCAGCGCGCGGCGCACGACGTCGCCGCAACCGACGATCAACAGTCTTCTTGCAGGATTTTTATTACTTCGCAATTTGCTCGTTTTCACCGGACGATTATCGCATGGCCTATCAAGTCACTCTCCAGCCCAGCGGGCATAGTTTCAGCATTACGAACGAGGCCACCATTCTTGAGGCCGGGCTCGATGCCGGCTTCAACCTCCCTTACGGCTGCAAGGATGGCGCCTGTGGCACCTGCAAGGGCCGCGTGCTGAGCGGGCGTGTGGATCTGGGCGCGGCGCAGGAAGGCGCGCTGTCCGCCGAGGAACGCGCGGCCGGCATGGCGCTGTTCTGTTGCGCCAGGCCCTTGTCCGACCTGTGCATCGAAGTGCGCGAAATCGACGCCGCGCGCGATATCCCGGTCAAGAAACTGCCCTGCCGGGTGCACCAGCTGACGCGCCTGGCTGATGACGTGATGATGATCCGGCTCAAGCTGCCGGCCAATGAGCGGCTGCAATTTCTGGCTGGCCAGTACATCGAATTTCTGCTCAAGGACGGCCAGCGCCGCGCCTTTTCGCTGGCCAATGCACCGCATGACGACGCGTTTCTCGAAATCCATGTGCGGCGCATTCCCGGCGGCAACTTCACCGAACACGTCTTCACGCAGATGAAAGAGAAGGACATCCTGCGTATCGAAGGCCCGCTCGGCAGCTTCTTCTTGCGCGAAGATTCAAACAAACCGATCATCCTGCTGGCGGGCGGGACGGGTATCGCCCCGATCAAGGGGCTGGTCGAGCACGCCCTGCATATCGGCATTCAGCGTCCGATGCAGCTCTACTACGGCGCGAAGGACCGCGCCGGCCTGTATCTCGGTGGGCGCGCCGAACAGTGGGCTGCCGCGCACCCCAATATCACCTATATCCCCGTGTTGTCGGAACCGGCGGCCACCGACGCCTGGACCGGCCGCACCGGTCTGGTGCACACGGCGGTGTTGGCTGATCACGCGGATCTTGCGGCCTATCAGGTTTATGCCTGCGGTGCGCCGGCCATGTGCGAGGCGGCGAAACGCGATTTCACCGCGCGCGGGCTGCCGCCGGATGAATTTTTTGCCGACGTGTTTTCCTACGCGCCGAGGAAGTAACGCCCGCCCCCTTTGTGCGCCGTTGGCGCATCCCTCGCTTTGCTCGGGACCGCTGCTGCGCAGCGTCCTGCGGCCTGCGGCCTGGTGCCCCCCTCGCGGGGGGTTCTTATTTGCTCGCTGCGCTCGTCTGTCACGGGGCACTTTTGTTTGCCTTGGTTGCGGGTTGCGGCTGGCGCCGCGTGCCGCGTTTGCTTGGGGCGGCCCGGCGCAAACGCTGTGGTGTTTTCCCGCTAACGATTCACTTGAAGTAAGGCCAGAGCAACTTCACGGTCAAGGCCACCGCGATCAGGAAGAGCACGGCCTTGCTGGTCAGAATCTTGAAGGCCAGGCTGCCGAAGCCGGCGGCCAGGCCGCGCGGCTTGGGCGCCGGACGACGCACCTGTTCGATGCGGCGCTCCTCGTTACGCACCTTGATCACGGTATCGCGGGAGACCAACGGATTGTCGAGCTCATCGGCCTCCAGGCGCGCCTGGTCGCCGGCATCCACCGTGTGGAAGGCGTCCCTGAACGGGAGCTTCTGGCTCTTCATCAGGTCAATGGCGCGAATGATCTTGTTGGTCCTGGCGAGGAAGAGCAGATCGGCGCCCACCACCATCGGCAGACCCCTGCGCTTGCCATCGCGCGAATCCATCAGCAGCCGGCCGATGAAGATATCGAGCTCCTGGGTGCCCCACATCAGGCAAACCTTTTCTTTCAGGTGGCCGATGGATTCGAGCGCGCTGGCTTCTTGGTCGGGCTGCGGTGCGGACATGGTTAAACGATGTCGAGATGCTTGATGCCGCCGGCGAGATCGCGGTCGGCCATCTCCTTGCCATGCAGCTTGATCTGCAGCCGCACCTCGTTCAGCGAGTCGGCGAAGCGCAGGGCATCCTCGTAGCTGATCATGTCGGCTTCATGGAGATCGAACAGGGCCTGGTCGAAGGATTGCATGCCCAGTTCGCGTGATTTTTTCATGATCTCCTTGATTTCATGCACATCGCCCTTGCCGATCAGATCGGAAATCAGCGGCGAGTTGAGCAAGATCTCGAC
>JAUXNZ010000091.1 GCA_030682595.1 Rhodocyclaceae bacterium
TCTGGCCAACCTGCCGGAGAAGTTTGCCGAAACGCGGCGCGACCGCGAACTGGCGATGTTTGCGGTGCAGCGCGTTGCGCGCGGCGATGCCCGGGTGGCTGCGGCGCGCTGGCAGGAAATGGAAAGTCGTTTTTCAGCGTCCGAACGCAGCTTCGTTTGGGGACGGCTGGCGCTACAAGCCGCGCTGAAGCATCAGCCCGAAGCGTCCCCCTGGTTCGACAAGGCTGCCACTTTAGGTGGAAATCTGGACGATGAACAACACGCCTGGCGCGTCCGCGCCGCGCTGCGAGGAAGCCACTGGCCGACGGTGGCACGCACGATTAAGGCTCTGCCGGTCGGGCTCGCAGCGCAACCGGAATGGCTCTACTGGCGCGCCCGTGCCCAGCTCGCCGCACGCGAGCCGCACGAACACAAAGCGGCGCAGGCACTGCTGGAAAAAATCGCCGGCCAGCCCAGCTTCTACGGCATTCTCGCCAGAGAAGCGCTCGGCAAGCCCTTTGCGTTGCCGCCCCGGGCAACCCCGCCCAGTGCCGAAGAGCTGGCCGCGGCGGCCGACCGCCCCGGTCTGGTGCGCGGCCTCGGACTGATCAAGAGCGACATGCGCATCGAAGGCATCCGCGAATGGAACTGGGCGCTGCAAGGCCTCGACGACCGGCAACTCTTGGCCGCGGCCGAACTGGCCGCTCGTCATGCGGTGATCGACCGCGCCATCAGCACGGCCGACCGCACGCGCGGCGAGCATGATTTTGCCCTGCGCTATCCGACCCCCTTCTTCGCCAAGGTCGAGCCACGGGTGCGCGAAGCCGGCCTCGACCCGGCTTGGGTGTATGGCCTGATGCGGCAGGAAAGCCGCTTCATCATGGATGCCAAGTCGAGCGCCGGCGCCCGTGGTTTGATGCAGTTGATGCCGGCTACCGCAAAATATGTGGCCAAAAAGATCGGCATGCACGACTTCCATCCGGGTCGTGTCACCGAAATGGACACCAACGTGATTCTCGGCACGAACTACCTGCGGATGGTCATGGACAGCCTCGACAACCACCCGGTGCTGGCCTCGGCCGCCTACAACGCTGGCCCCGGCCGCGCCCGCCGGTGGCGCGCCGAGCAGCCGCTCGAAGGCGCCATCTATGCCGAAACCATCCCCTTCAACGAAACGCGCGATTACGTCAAGAAGGTGATGGCCAATGCCATCACCTATGCCGCCATGTCAGGCGAAGCGACACCTTCGCTGACCGCGCGGCTTTCCACGATTCGCCCGCGCGGCTTTGGCGACGGCACTGCGGAGACCTTGCCATGAAAAAGATTCTACTGATCGGCGGCACCGGCTTTTTGGGCAGCGCGCTCGCGCGCCGCTTATGTAGCACTGCGACCAGCGCCGACTTTTGCGGCGAGCGCCGTCCCGCTCGCAACCATTGCGTGACGTTGCCGACACGCCGTCGCGAGCGCGCCAAGCATTTGACCGTGCTGCCGACCGCGCGCGTTGTTCAGGCCGACGTGCACGACGAGGCCACGCTGGCGCAACTGATGGCCGGGCAGGACGCCGTGATCAGTTTGGTCGGCATTCTCAAGGGTAACTTCCAGCGTACCCATGTCGAATTGCCGGAGAAGATCGCCCGCGCCGCCGCCGCGGCCGGTGTGCCGCGCCTGATCCACGTCTCGGCATTGGCGGCCGCAGCCGCTGCACCGTCCGCATACCTGCGCTCCAAGGGCGCCGGCGAAGCCGCGGTGAAAGCCGCCTATCCCGCGGTGACAATCTTCCAGCCCTCGGTGATCTTCGGGCGCGGCGATGCTTTCCTCACCCTGTTCGCCGCTTTGCTGAAGGTCGCTCCCGTCGTGCCGCTGGCCTGCCCGGATGCCCGCTTTCAGCCAGTCTGGATCGAGGACGTGGTTTCAGCCATCGTTGCCAGTCTCGACGATTCGGCAAGTCGTGGCCAGACCTATCCGCTGTGCGGCCCGCGGATTTTCAGCCTGCGCGAACTGGTGGCCTATACCGGCAAAGTGAGTGGCCACCCGCGCCCCATTCTTGGTCTGCCGCAAAGCCTGTCCTACCTGCAAGCGTGGGCGATGGAGTTCGTGCCGGGCGGTCCGATGACGCGCGACAATGTGCGCTCGATGTCCGTGCCCAATGTTTGTCCGGCCGGTTGCACGCTGCCTTTCGGCCTCTCCGCCACGGCACTGGAAGCGGTCGCGCCGGGTTATCTCCGCTAAGAGACACGCCACCATGAAAACCCTGCATCTCGACACGACCGAACTCGGCCTCGATTTCAACGCCGCGCTTGCTCTGGCCAAGGCCATCGGCGAGCAGCAATTTGGCGAAGACACCATGCTGTTGAGCTGGTACGACCGCGAGCGCGATTACGAATCGCCGAACGGCGTCAGCGAGTGCCACCAAGGTTGCGCCACCAAGGGATTCTGGGATTACGCGCAGAACCGCGGGGCGCGGTTGGCCGTGACGTTCGATGCCGGCCGCTTTACTTTCTGTTTTCTTTAACGCGATCATGACAAAGATAGCCGCCCTTCACGACAGCGAAATTGCCAGTCGCCTCGCCGCCCTTGAGGGCTGGTCACGCGATGCCGCCCGCATCGTCAAGGTGTATGGTTTTGCCAACTATCACGAAACCATGGCCTTCGTGAATGCAGTGGCCTGGATCGCGCACCGCAGCGACCACCATCCGGATCTCGAATTCGGCTACAACCGCTGCACGGTGGCCCTGACCAGCCACGATGCCGGGGGTCTTTCGGCGCGTGACTTTGACAGCGCGGCGAAAATCGACGCGCTGTTCCGACCCTGATCCACTCTGGCATGGCCACCATGCAAATCTACTGCGTCGGTGGCGCCATTCGCGACGAATTGCTCGGCCTGCCCGTCAAGGATCGCGACTGGGTGGTTGTCGGCGCCACTCCGGAAGAGATGCTGGAAGCCGGTTTCAAGCCAGTGGGCCGGGACTTCCCGGTGTTTCTCCACCCCGAGACCCATGAGGAATATGCGCTCGCCCGCACCGAGCGCAAGACTGCGCCGGGCTATGCCGGTTTCGTCTTTCACGCTGACCCCACGGTTACGCTTGAAGACGATCTCGCTCGCCGCGATTTGACGATCAACGCCATTGCCCGTGCGCCGGACGGCACGCTGATCGATCCACATGGCGGCCAGCGCGACCTGGCGG
>JAUXNZ010000098.1 GCA_030682595.1 Rhodocyclaceae bacterium
ACCTGGGGGTGTTCGTCCATCGCCTGGGACAGCGTCTTGCCGCCTTCGACGCTCTCGATCAGGCCGGCCAGCACTTCGCGGAAGCGCGGATTGTCGAGGCTGTCGCGCAAGTCGGTGAGACTTTCGATGATCGGCACGCCGGCGCTGGAGAGTTGTTCGAGGTGAAAGCAGAAAGTGATCAGCTCGCGGCGGGTGATCTGCATGCCGCCCCAGCGACCGGGTTTGATCGGGCCGCCGTTGATGAAATCCAGTTCCATGCGCTTCAGGCGCATTTCGAGGTCGACCGGATTGACCGCGTCCATGCGACCGAAAACCTTGCGGCCGCGGGCGTCCATCGCTTTGTAGGAATACAGGGACATGATCACGCCCTCGCCGGGCCGCCCCAAGGAGGCATGAGCGGATTGCCCCCTCTGGGGGTGGGGGGCAGCGAGCCGGGTTTGCGAGCGTGGGGGGCCATTGTTACAAGCGTTCGGTCAAATCAACGACGCGGGCGACCTCTTCGAGCGAGGTCTCCCCCTCGATGACGCGGCGCAAGCCATCTTCCGCCAGGGCGCGGAATCCCTTGGCGTTGGCGACGTTGCGGATCTCGCGGCTGGTGGCGCGCCGCACGATCAGTTCGTCGATGTCGCCGTCGAGCCGCAGGATTTCCATGATGCCGAGGCGGCCCTTGTAGCCCTGGTAATCGCACAGCTCGCAGCCCGAGGGGCGATAGAAAATCGGCATCTGGTGAAAGCGCTCGGTGCCGATCATGCGCAATTCTTCCTTGCCGGCCGGGTAGGGCTTGCGGCAGTGCGGGCAGAGTTTGCGCACCAGGCGCTGCGCAATGATGCCGATGATGTTGCCGGCCATGATGTCCGGCAGCACGCCGATGTCGAGCAGGCGGGGAATGGCGCCCAGCGCGGAGTTGGTATGCAGGGTGGAGAACACCTGATGGCCGGTCATGGCGGCGCGGAAAGCCATCTCGGCGGTGTCGGCATCGCGAATCTCGCCGACGAGAATGACATCCGGATCCTGGCGCATCATCGAGCGGATGCCGTCGGCGAAGTCGAGCTTGGTTGTTTCGGAAACCGAGGTCTGGCGGATCATCGCCATCGGATATTCGACCGGATCCTCCAGGGTCATGATGTTGATGCTCTCGTCGTTGATGTGATTCAGCATCGAGTAGAGCGTGGTGGTCTTGCCGCTGCCGGTGGGGCCGGTGACGAGGATGATGCCCTCGGGGCGCGCCATCATGCGCCGCAGTTGCTCCTGCTGCGCCTCGTCCAGGCCGATCTTGTCAAGCGGCACGATGCCCTTTTGCCGGTCGAGAATGCGCAGCACCAGGTTTTCGCCATGGATGGTCGGCTGCGCCGAGCAACGGAAGTCGACCGCGCGTCCGCTGATGTTCATCGAGATGCGGCCATCCTGCGGCGCGCGGGTTTCCGCGATGTTCATGCCGCTGATCACCTTGAGGCGAACCGCCATTGCCGCCCAGTAGGATTTATGCAAGGCGCGGATCTGTCGCAGGATGCCGTCGATGCGATAGCGGATGCGCAAGAAGCTCGCTTCCGGTTCGAAGTGAATGTCGGAGGCGTCGCGCTTGACGGCATCGGTGAGCAGCGCATCGACCAGCCGCACCACCGGCTGGCTGTACTCGTCGGAAGTGACGGACAGGCTGTGAAAGTCGATTTCGCCGGTCTCGATTTCGTTGAGGATGCCGTCGATCGACAGTTCGTGGCCGTAGTGCTGGTCGATGCTGCGGGCAATTTCCGACTCACCCGCCAGTACGGTGTCAACTTGCAGGTCGGGAGAAATCAAGGTGCGCAACTGGTCGATCGCGACAATGTCGTTGGGATCGGCGATGGCGATGGTCAGGCGCCGCTGCCCCGGGGCGTAATCGAGCGGCAGCAGGCGGTGGCGCTTGGCGATGTCGCGCGGCACCAGTCGCAGGGCCTGCGGGTCGACCGTGGCGCGGGCGAGGTCGATGGATTTATGGCCGAGCGATTCGCCGAGCGCATCGCGCAAGGTCGCCTCGGAAACGAAGCCCAGACTGACCAGCAACTTGCCGACCGGCTGGTTGTGCTTCATCTGCTCCAGCAGGGCAATGCGCAACTGATCTTCGCTGATGACGCCCCGCGCGATCAGAATCTGGCCGATGGGCTGACGATTGGTTTGGGTGTTCATTACGGTAAAGCGAGTCGGGTCAAGGTTGCTGGGGCGACTGGATTGAGTGGAGTTTTTGCAGCGCTTGCAGCCGTACCGTAACCTGGGCCGGGTCAAAACCGGCCGGTTGATGGATGTTGCGTGCCGCGGCAGCCAGCGCCTGGTTGTAATACTGGATGGCCAGACGACCCTGCCGCAACTGGTCGAGGCTGACGGCCAGGTTGAACAGGTAGTCGGGGTTTGCGGGGTCGGCGACATGGGCCTTGAAGAAGGCCTGCTGCGCGTCGCTCCACAGGGCGTTCCTGGCGTAAAGATTACCTAGGGCAAAATTGAGGAAGGGCGAATCGGGCTGTTCGGCCAGCAGGTTCTTGAGCCGACTCTCGGTCTGCTGGGGGTCGCCATGGCCTTTCAGGTTGGTGAGCCCGGAGAGCGCCAGCGCATCCTTGGGGTTGGCCTCGAGCGCGCGCAGGTAAAAATCGGCGGCCTGATTCGGTTGTTGCTGTCGCAGGGCGACGGCGGCCAGACCATACAAGGCATCGGAATTTTTCGGGTCGGCTTCGAGCGTGCGCTGCCAGGCAGCTTGCGCCAGATTGATCTCGCCGCGATTGAAGGCCGCGAAGGCTTGCTCCAGCAGGGGGTTGATCTTTTGTGGCGCCGCAGTGACGCGGATCGGGTTTTGCGCAGGGGCTGGCCTTGCTGCGGCCGGTGCCGTAAAAGTCGGCGCTGGCGGGACGGCGGCAGCCGGCACGCCGCCAACAATTTGGACGGCGTTGGCCGGCACGCCGCCAACAACGGGGACGGCGGGTGCCGGGGCTGCCACCTCTGCAATGGGTACGGGCGCCGCAGCAGGCGGGGTCTGCGCGGCAGGGGCGGGCAAAGGCGGCGGCCTGCCCCCGCCGGTGGCAACGAGTCCGCCATTGGGTTGCCCCATTTGATTCATTTGCCACCAGAAATAGCCGCCGATCCCTACCGTGGCGACCAAGGTGAGCAGACCGGCCGCGATGGCAAAGTTGCGGTTGTCCTTGGGGACGGGGTGCTTGGCGGCGAAGAGCGCGCGCGCCGTTTCGCGCGCGGCGTCTGGATTGCTTTTGTTGCTTTCCGGGGCGGCGGGCGCGGTTTTCCGTGCCGTGGCAGCCGGGCGCGCGGCCTGCGGCGATCTGCCCGCCGGCGTAACGAACTGCGCGTCCAGGTCTTCGAGCCGGGTCGGCAGTTCAGGCAGGCGGATGGAACCCGCCTTGGCGCTTTCTTCTGCCGGCGCCGGCCGGGCAGAATTTGACCTGGATTCTGACTCGACCGGCGCGGAGAGGGGTTCAAGCGCCAGTTTTGCCGCAACTCCTTCCTGCTGAGGCGACTGCCCCTGAACGGCGCTTTCCTGTTTCTGCTGCTCCGCCTTGCGGAGCGCATCCATCAGCAGGCTCACCGCGCTTGCTCCCTGTCAATTTCGATGTAGGGGGGCTGCGGACCGGGATTGTTGGCGAAGAAATCCTTGTTTGGCAACTGGCCGGCAAAACCGTGATAGTCGCCGGCGACACTCGGATCCCGGATCACCGTGGGCTTAAGGAAGATCACCAATTCGGTTTTGGTGCCAACGTCCTTCCGCTGGGTGAAGAAGTTGCCGATACCGGGTACTTTCGACAGAAACGGCACGGCGTCTGTTGTATTGTCAATCCGATCCTCCATCAAGCCCCCCATGACGGCGATTTCCCCGTCGGTGAGGCGCAGCATGGATTCCATTTCACGCGTCTGGATTTCCGGCACCATGTTTTTTATCCCAGCCGGAATGCTCGGGTTGGGGTCTTGTTTTCCTTCGCCTTTCAGGCTTGAAATGGTGGGGCGGACATTGAGCAGGATGGTGTTGGTATCGCTGATCTGCGGCGTCACGCTCATCACCAGGCCGACGGAAACGGAATTCGGCGTGGTGGTCACCGTGGTCTGTGTCGGTCCGCTGGCCGTGGTCGTCGTGTCGGCCTTGACAGTGAAATAGACAATATTCTCCACCACCTTGAGCATGGCGGTCTGGTTGTTGAGCACGCTGATTTTCGGGCTGGACAATACCTTGACGTTGCCGAAGGTCTCCAGCAGTTTCAGGGTGCCGGCGATGTTGAGGCCGGGGGCGATGTAATTGAGCAGGAAGGATTTAGTATCGACGACCCCGCCCGTGGATGAAAAAAATACTGGGTTACCGGGCGATTGC
>JAUXNZ010000103.1 GCA_030682595.1 Rhodocyclaceae bacterium
GTCGGCGATCCCTTTCAGGTCGCCCTTGGAGGGCGAGCCAAGCAGCCACATCAACAGGAAGAAGGCCATCATCGCCGTCACGAAGTCGGCATAGGCGATCTTCCAGGCGCCGCCGTGCGCGGCGCCGCCACCCTTCTTGATCCTCTTGACTACGATCGGCTGCTGGCTGTCGTCGCTCATGCTCTATTTATTTACCCTTGCGCGCCTTGAGATCTTCCTCGAGCTCGATGAAGGTCGGACGATCAGTGGAGAACAACACCTTGCGGCCAAATTCGACGGCAACCTGGGGCGCATAGCCATTCATGCTGGCCAGCAATACGGCCTTGATGCATTGATAGATCTTGCCGCCCTCTTCCGCCTTCTGCTCGAGCTGACTGGCGATCGGCGCGGTGAAGCCGTAGGAGGCCAGAATGCCAAGGAAGGTGCCGACCAGCGCACCGCCGATCATCTTGCCGAGCACGGCGGGCGGCTCCCCCACCGAGCCCATCACATTCACCACGCCCATCACCGCGACGACGATACCGAAGGCCGGCAGGGCATCGGAAACCTTGGCCATGACATGGGCCGGAACATGGGCTTCCTGGTGGTGCGTCTCGATTTCGATATCCATCAGGTTTTCGATCTCGAAGGCGTTCAGGTTGCCACCGACCATCATGCGCAGATAGTCGGTGATGAATTCCATGACGTGGTGGTCGTTACTGACAGATGGATATTTCGAGAAGATCGGGCTGGCCTCGGGGTTTTCGACGTCATTCTCGATCGACATCAGGCCTTCCTTGCGCACTTTCGCCAGGACCTCGAACAGCATCGCCAGAAGATCCATGTAGAGCGCCTTGTTGAACGCCGAACCCTTGAGGACGCTGGGCAATGCGGCGAGCGTCGCCTTGACCGCCTTGCTGCCGTTACTGGCGATGAAGCCACCAATCATCAGGCCGATGATGGCGAGGTATTCGAGCGGCACCCAGAGGGCGCCCAAATTGCCATGCAGCGAATAGGTGCCGATGGAGGCGAGCAGGACAATGACGTAGCCGACGAGCAGTGACATGGGATATCTCGGTTGTTTGTTCAGCCCGCGCGGGCAGGGCGCGGGCAAGCCAGCCGGGATAATAGCGGCAAATACCGCCTCATGGCACGCCAGATTTGCGCAAATCAGGAAGGCACCCCGCCCTCCGGTTCAGGAGGGAAGGATGCCCGTCAAGACGTCGGGAGGGGGATGGATCAGGCTGCCACGGCAACCGCCTGCGCGGGCCGGCGGGTTTTTCCGGCGCGGGCCGGCATGTGGCACAGACCGCAAACATAGTCGCGCTTCGGGTCATGGGCGTGGGCGACAAATTCGCCGCCGCAGGTCTTGCAGCGGGTCGTCTGCAACATGCCCGCATCAAAGAAGCGCACCATGGTCCAGGCGCGGGTCAAGGACAAAACGCTCTCCATGTTGGATCGGCCCACCTGTTCGGTGTAGAGGCGATAGGCCTTGATGATGCGTTCGAGGCCGGACAGACCGGTGTGGCGCCCGAGGAAATTGAAGTAGGCCATGAACAGTGAAGCATGCACGTTCGGCTGCCAGGTCATGAACCAGTCAGTCGAGAAGGGCAGCATGCCCTTGGGGGGCGAAACGCCGCGCACTTCTTTATAGAGCTTGAGCAGACGCTCGCGGGACAGCTTGGTTTCGGCCTCAAGGAGTTGCAGGCGGGCGCCCAGTTCGATAAGTTCAATGGCAAGGCGAATATCTCTCGCCTCCGAGATGACTGATTTGTTACGCATGCAAACCTCCTAAATACTCCGGGATACGCTGGATCAATGGGATCAGGCAACCGACGCGACTGACCGGCCGGCGGCGAGAATGGCGGCGTGGATGTGACCAACGCCGCGCTCGCGCTCGTGGTTGGCCAGCAAATCGATCAGCAAGGTATCGTCAAAGCGGAAGCTGCACAACAACATGTCGGAACTGGCCATTTTCAGGACCTGCCCCGGCGTCAGGGTTTCGAGAATGTCGGCAATCTCCTCGCTGATACCCAAGCGAAACACGGCGGTTTCCCGATCGGAACGGACCATGTTTTGCGCCAGCATCAGGTAGGCAAGATTGACTTCCTTTATGTCGTTGTAGGTGTCAGTCGGTTTCATCTTTGCACTCCTTGCATTGCCGCCACCCCGGAGCGCGGAGACTTTCCGCGCATGCCCGTTTGGCAGTGATGGCATTCAACGGCATTTTTGACAAGAAGAAAATCAATGGAAAGACCATCCTTTTGTAAGAATAGGATGGCCACCCCTTGTAAGAAAAAACCTTACAAAAGCGGTCTTATCTCATGTTTTGAATTGATTTTTTGTGATTACCAAACCTACTGAACGGTTGCCACGCAGTTCCGGCCCCGCTGTTTTGCCTGGTAAGCGCCCTCATCGGCGCGCTTGATCAGGGCGTCGATATCCGGGGTATCCATGCCGCGCGCCGCGACGCCGACGCTGATGCTGATGCCGATGCTGGATTTAATGTCCAGCGCGCCCGTGGTCAGCTTGACATCGACAACGGCTTTCCTCACGCGTTCGCCGCACAGCAGCGCGGCGGCGAGATCGGTTTCCGGGCAGATGACGATGAACTCATCACCGCCGGTACGGCAGATCACGTCCTCCACGCGCAGCCCGCTCTTGATCGCCTGGGCAGTCTGCCTGAGCACGGCATCGCCGACATCGTGGCCATGCATGTCATTGATCGCCTTGAAGTTATCGACGTCGATCATCAGGCAGGCCAGTGGCCGCTTGCTGCGGTTGGCGTGCTGCCATTCCTGCTGGAAGCGTTCGATGGCGTAGCGGCGGTTCGGCAAGCCGGTCAGCACGTCGGTGAGCGCGGCTTCCTGCAAACGGCTGTTGGTGACCGCCAGCTCGGCGGCGAAACGGCGAATTTCCTCGCGGTCGCGCTCGATCTCCTGTTGCAGCGTCATCACGCGCTGGCCGGCGCGCAAGCGCGCGCCCAAGACCCGGGCATTGAGCGGCTTGCTCATGAAATCATCCGCGCCGGCATCAAAGACCTCGATCAGTTTTTCCTCGGTATCCAGCGTTGTCAGGATGAGAATGTAGATGGCGCGGCCCAGCTTGGTCGCGCGTAGCGCGTGCGTCAGTTCGACGCCATCCATGCCAGGCATGACGCACTCGGCAATCATGATATGCGGCTGGATTTCGAGCGCCTGATCGAAACCTGCCCGGCCGCTCTTCGCTTCGGACACCAGATAGCCGGCCGCGGCGAGGAGGGTGGCGAGCTGCGCACGAATGCCCGGGTCGGCGTCGACCACCAGCACGCGCAGATTGCCATCGACGGCCAGGGCGCTCGGCATGCCGGCGGGCGACAGTTCGGGCGCCGCCGGCGCCTTGGACAACTCGTCAAAGGGCGGCATGTCCGTGGCATCAACGCTCAACTGCGCGGCCCACTCCTGGCACTCGCGCACCACGCGGTCGCACAGCGCGGTCAGTACCGCGCTGTTCAGGGTG
>JAUXNZ010000111.1 GCA_030682595.1 Rhodocyclaceae bacterium
AACTGGTGTTCGATGGCGCCTCGTTCGCGCTCGACGCCGCGGGGCGGCTCACGCATCAGTTGCCGGCCTTTGCCGAACAACTGGTTATCGTCGAAATTCAGGACGGCCATGTCCTGCCGGGCGAACTGGTGCCGGCGCGCAGTATCGAGGCCACGGTGTATGAGGCCTTGGTACTCGGCGTGCGCGACTACCTCGGCAAGAATGGTTTTCCCGGCGTCCTCATCGGCCTGTCGGGCGGCATCGACTCGGCCCTGACGCTGGCCATCGCCGTCGATGCGCTGGGAGCGGAACAGGTGCGCGCGGTGATGATGCCTTCGCCATGGACGGCGCAGATGAGCCTCGACGATTCGCGCGAAATGGTGCGGCGGCTCGGTGTGCAATACGACGAGATTCCGATTGCCGCGGCAATGGAACAGTTCGCCGTCCTGCTGGCGCCGACTTTTGCCCCCTTGGGCGAGAAGCCGGCCTGGGACACCACCGACGAAAACTTGCAGGCGCGCATTCGCGGCATGCTGCTGATGGCGATCTCCAATCGCACTGGCCGATTGGTGCTCACCACTGGCAACAAGAGTGAAATGGCGGTTGGCTACGCCACGCTCTATGGCGACATGGCCGGAGGTTTTGCGGTGATCAAGGATGTGTTCAAGACCTTCGTCTATCGGTTGGCAAACTATCGCAACTCACTTACTCAAGAAACATGCCGGACCGCCCCAAATGTTTCTTGGCCCCCTGGGGGGAGGACGCCGCACAGCGGCGTTTTCGGGGGGGGCGTTATTCCGGCCAATATCATCGAACGCGCCCCCTCGGCCGAACTCAAGGCCGGCCAGCTTGATCAGGACAGCCTGCCGCCCTATGCCGTACTCGATGCGATCATCGAAGCCTACATGGAGCGCGACCTAAGCCCGAAGGAGATCATCGCCAGCGGCCTTCCCGAGGCCGATGTGCGCCGCGTCGTGACGTTGCTAAAACGCAGTGAGTACAAGCGCCGTCAGGCGCCGCCGGGCATCCGTGTCAGCCGGCGCGCTTTCGGCAAGGATTGGCGTTATCCGATAACATCCCGCTATCCCGACGAATGGAGTTGAAACAATGAAGAAAATCGAAGCCATCATCAAGCCATTCAAGCTCGACGAGGTCCGCGAGGCGCTGTCGGAAGTGGGCGTCACCGGCCTGACCGTCACCGAAGTGAAAGGTTTCGGGCGCCAGAAGGGTCACACCGAGCTCTATCGCGGTGCCGAATACGTCGTCGATTTCCTGCCGAAGATCAAGGTCGAACTGGTGATCGCCGAGAGCATGGTTGAAACGGCAATCGAGGCCATCATCAAGGCCGCGCGTACCGGGAAGATTGGCGACGGCAAGATTTTTGTCATGCCGGTCGAGCAGATCGTGCGCATCCGCACCGGCGAGACCGACGAAGCGGCGATCTGAACGTCTTTGACGTTCAGATCGCCGCTTTGCGGCAAATAATTCCCCCTTCCCGAGGAAGGGGGAGATTGATTGGCACGCTTTCGCGCGCATACACTTATTTCGCGAATGGCGTCGGCCGCGGCGTCTTGTCGCTGGAGGGCGGCAGGATCGGCAGGGCGAACTTCGGCTGCTCGCCGGTCAGTGTCTTCAGGAAGGCCACGACCTGGGCGTTCTCCTTGTCGGTGAACTTCTTGCCGAGCTGCAGGCGGCCCATGATGTCCACGGCTTCCTTGAGCGTCCACACGGCGCCGTCGTGGAAGTAGGGATAGGTCAGTTCGACGTTGCGCAGGGTGGGCACCTTGAAGTTGAAGCGGTCGGCATCCTTGCCGGTCACGCCCGCGCGACCCTTGGTAACGTCCGCGGGACTCGCGGACTTATAGGGCTCGACCAAGCCCATCTTCTGGAAGGAGGTGCCGCCGAGCGCTTCGCCGTTGTGGCAGGCAACGCAACCGCTGTTCTTGAACAGGTTCCAGCCGGCCATCTCGTCGGCGGAAAGGGCGTCCTTCTTGCCGAGCAGCCACTGGTCGAAGCGGGAGTTCGGCGTGACGAGGGTCTTCTCGAACTCGGCGATCGCCGTGGTGACCTGGTCGATGTCGATCTTGTCCTTGCCGAAGACGACCTTGAACTCGCGCACGTACTCGGGAATCGACTCGAGCACGTCGATCGCCAGCGTGTGGGTGAAGGCCATCTCGCCGGGATTGGCGATCGGGCCGCCGGCCTGGGCCTTGAGGTCGGCCGCGCGGCCATCCCAGAACTGGGCGATGGCCAGGCTGGAGTTCAACACCGTCGGGGCGTTGATCGGGCCTTGCTGCCATTTGTCGCCGATCGAGGTCTGAATGTTGTCCGTGCCGCCCATCGACAGGTTGTGGCAGCTGTTGCAGGAGATAAAGCCGGACTTCGACAGGCGCGGATCGAAGAAGAGCTTCTTGCCGAGTTCGACTAGGCCCAGATCGATCTGCTTGGGCGGCTTGATCGGCTTGACCAGTTCCTCGGCGGCGTTGGCGGCGGAGATGCCGGCACTCAGACCGATGACCATCATGGATGCGACGAGTGTGCGAATTTTCATTGGGAGGTTCCTTTTTCCGATAGTTAGAAATAGTGCTTGCGCAGTGCAGCAAGATACCCATACAATGCGCATGGGTGTTGACTTAAGTCAATGATTTATAAGATATTTTATAGCTTTTGCCTATTTGCCGCATAGCCATTTCCTATATCAACAAACATGAAACTTTCCACACTGCGTTATCTGGTGGCTTTCGCCGACGAAGGCAGCTTCAGCAGGGCCGCCGAGCGCTGTCGCGTCAGCCAGCCGACCCTGAGCGTCGCCCTGCAGAACCTCGAGGCCGAACTCGGCGTCGCCCTCATCGAGCGCGGCAAGGGTCACGTTGCGCTGACCGACCTCGGCTGGCAGGTCGTCGGCCAGGCGCGCAAGGCGCTCGACGAGACGCGCCGCATCGAGCAGGTCGCCCAGCTCGGCAAGGACCCGCTGCACGGCGACTTCCGTCTCGGCGTGATCCACACCATCGGCCCCTACCTGTTGCCCGAACTGATCGCGGCGATGAAGAAGGTCGCGCCGGACACGCACCTGTTCATCGAGGAGAGCATGACGGCGCTGCTGGCCGACTATCTCAAATACGGCACCATCGATGCCGCCATCATTGCACTGCCCTTCGCCGTGCCGGGCGTGGAAACGCAGCCGCTCTACGACGAACCGTTCCAGGTAGTCGTACCCCAGGGTCACCGCTGGGTCGGGCGCGCGCAAATCAGGTCGGACGAAGTGCGCGGCAACGACGTGCTGGTACTCAAGGCCGGCAACTGTTTCCGCGAGCAGGTGCTCGACGCATGCCCCGAAATCAGCCACGCCGAAAGCTCGACGCACGAAGGCCATTCGATCGAGACGGTGCGCTGCATGGTCGCCTCGGGCTACGGCATCTCGGTACTGCCGGCCGGCAGCCTCGGTGGTATCTATAAAAACGACCTCGTCGTTCCGATTCCCTTTAGTGAACCCGCGCCGTCGCGCCGCGTCGCGCTGGCCTGGCGGCAGGGTTTTACGCGCCCGCAAGCCATCAAGGCGATCATCGCGGCGGTAGGCATGATCGCCAATCCCAGCTACCGGCATGTTGGCGCGTAGCCAGCGGTAGCCGCCAACCTGAAGCGCGGATCACCGGATAACGCCGCGCACCTTCGTGCGGCACGGCAGAGAAAGCCGACTACATCTCTAGCCTCGATGAGAAGATGCGCCAGAACATCGAGGACTTTCACTTCCGCAATGCGGGCGGTTCGAAAGTCGGCGCTGGCAGGACGGCGTTCCGCGTCGGGTGCCTCTCACGTAACGTTCAGCCGGGCGAGAAAGGCGCCCTGCTTGCCCGGTGGCAGCGGGATCAGGACGCGATGGCCGCTACCGGGCGCGGTGGCGACGGCTGACGCCGTCCCGTCAGCGCCGACTTTTTCCATGCGTTCCACTCCGTGCTGGGTGTTACCGGCGGGGTGGATCAACATGATGCGGTCGCCAACCGCGAAGCGGTTTTTCACCTCGATTTCCGCCAGGCCATCGGGCCGGTAAGCGATGACGTCACCGACGTATTGACTGGCGCCTTGCTGCGACAGGCCGGAAAGGTAGTTCTGATATTCGCGGTCGGGGTGGCGCTCGTAAAAACCGGCGGTATAACCGCGATTGGCGAGGTCGTCGAGTTGCGTCACCAGTGCGGCATTGAAGTCGCGCCCGGCAAGTGCATCGTCAATGGCCTGCCGGTAGGCCTGGCAGGTGCGCGCAACGTAATAGGCCGACTTGGTGCGGCCTTCGATCTTCAGTGAATCGACGCCGATGGCCACCAGTCGCTCGACGTATTCGATGGCACGCAGGTCTTTCGAGTTGAGGATGTAAGTGCCGTGCTCGTCTTCCTCGATGGGCATCAATTGCCCGGGGCGGGTTTCCTCTTCGATCAGCCGATATTTCCAGCGGCAGGAGTTGGTGCAACTGCCCTG